>JAGGSY010000043.1 GCA_021158845.1 Caldisericia bacterium | reverse complement strand
TAGATTCCACTATTCTCAGCAAGGAAAGGATTTGTTGTTATTCTTAAGATTGCTCCTGCAGCACCATAGACTAAGTATGAAATGAACAAGATTTTGGGGTCTATTGTAATTGCTGAGATTAAAAGTGTAAGAGGTATAAGTGTTGCTCCAAAGAGTAATACTTTTTTCCTTCCAATTCTATCGCTGAGAATCCCCGAAGGAATAGACATTATTGCTGCACCAATTCCCCCCATTGATATGATGTATCCTATAACTGAATTCCTTATTCCTCCTGAGGAGAGATACAGATTGAATATTGTGTTGAATCCACCCTGTGACATGGAAAGTATGAAGAGAGCAACAAGGAAAAGTTTTGCGTTACCAGAGAAACTATTTATTGCATCTTTATAGTCTTTAAAAATCTTTTTCACAAAAAATTTATATCACATCTAAAAAATAAAGGAAAGAAAGACATGAAAATAAAAAATTTGGTAGCGCCGTGGGGAGTCGAACCCCAGTCTGAGGATTGAGAGCCCTCCGAACTAACCGTTGTTCTACGGCGCCACACTCACTAATATATTATACCAGTCTTTTTATGGTGGTCAAGGAGTTTCTGTTTCCTCCCCTTTCTTAATTAGAGGGATGATTTTCATAAGTATTCCCAATGAGAAGAGTGCCATTATTGCATAAATTATGTAGATAATATAAGTTTTCTGTGGATTCATATTCCAGTAGGCAGCAAAGGAATCAATTATGGTGTGAAGTATTATCATAAGTATAAGAGATTTCATTCCCCAGCCTCTCTTCTCTGCATAGGAAAATAGAGATGTGGTTCCTGTATGGAAGAAAAACGCAAGAAGTCTTTCAATAAGGCTAAGAATTGAGAGTGTACCTGCTGATAGAGCTGATAAGAAGATAAACAGCGATTCTCCAAACCCGAATCCACTTCCAACATAGAGCGCATTAATAATTTTCTTTTTTCTTGAGAAGTAGTATTTGGGAATTTCCTGAAATAGAGCTGCTATAAAACCAATCCATAAAGATAGGACAACTGGGTTTTGGAAGTTTATTAGTTTCTGAACATAGGGTTGAACAATGAGTATGATTAAAAGAATTCCAATACCTATTATAAAATCTCTCCAGATAAACTTTCTTAGTATCAAGAATATTATTAAAAGACCAATTAATCCACCAATGAGAGGATATGGTGTTGTAAAGGAGAATGGAAATTTAAAATGGATACCAGCAATTTTATCATCTTCCATGGTGATTATGAAGGTTATGGTTTTCTTTTCAAAGATTGTTTCATAGTAATAGTTTCTATACTTCCCCTTCTCTTCTTCTTTTGTGAATTTGTATGATTTCAATTCTCCATAAGATGATACAAGATCGTTTCTTAATTTCTCAAAGGCATCTTCTTTAAAAGCTGTCTTCATTAAATCTGTTAAGTGTGGTTCTATGAGTGAGTAATCATTAAGTTCAAATGCCTTAAAGAATTTTTCAGCCACTTCTTTTTGGTTTTCGTTGATTACTCCATAAACTGTATGGGTGCTAAGTAGTAGCACAAAAAGCATAAAAGTAACAATGAAAAATCTCAACCTTTTATTCATACCCACCTCCAACAAGTTAAACTAAATTAATGATAACCCGTTAAACCCTCTGTGTCAAAAACTATGCCTTCTTCTTAAATAGATTGGGGAGGTAGATTAGACCCTGAGGGAGGAGCATCATGATTAAAATTATCATAATTCCATTAAATACATAGGGAGAGAAGGAGGTTCTTGCAAAAAACACTGGTACTATTGTGATAAATATTGCTCCAAGAATTGATCCAGGAACAGAACCAAGACCACCTATCACAATCATTGCAAGGAAGTTGAGAGATGCGCCAAGACCAAAATCGTTAGGCGAGATGTAAGATACTGTGTGAGCGTAAAGGCTTCCAGAGATTCCTGCAAAGAAGGCTGAGATTACAAATACAAGGATTTTATAATAAGAAACATTTATCCCAAGTGAGCTTGCGAGAATCTCATTTTCTCTTAAACTCTTAAGAGCTCTTCCTGTTTTTGAATTTATGAGGTTTGTTAGTAAAATAATAGTAACTATGAGAAATATTAGAGCTAAATAGTATTTAGAGAGATCAGAAGAAAGAGTCAAGCCAAAGATTTCTGGTGGTGGTATATCCTTTATTCCATGGTATCCACCTGTAAATGAAAGGTAACCTATTATCTGAGTTATTGCAATTCCAAATGCCATTGTTACAAGGGCAAGGTAAAAACCAGAGACCCTTAACGATGGGAAGCCTATTAAAATTCCAAATAAACTTGAGACAATTCCAGCGATTATTAAACTTGGAAGAAATGGAAGGTTAAGTTTCATTACAAGTAGTGTTGATGTGTATGCTCCTATCCCCATAAATGCAGCATGTCCAAGGGAGAGTTGTCCTGCTATTCCAAGTAAAAGATTGAATGATATGGCTCCAATGGCGTAGATAAGTGCGAGGGTTAAGAGATATATTATAAAACTCTTATTAAGAAAGAATAGAGGAAAAAGGATGGCTATTATAAGAGAGATAATTACAAGATTTTTCCCTTTCATACTCTCTTTACCTCCTTTCTGCCCATTAAACCGTGAGGACGTATAAGGAGTATGACTATTATTATGATGAGGGAGAGTGTAACCTTTAGTTTTGTTGTTATATAAGCTGCGATGAGATTCTCAAGCACCCCAAGAAGAAGACCACCAACAATTGCACCGGGAATACTTGTGAAACCACCAAGAACTGCTGCTGTAAAAGCCTTGATCTGAATTTCCTGCATCATATTTGAATGAAGATACAGATTTGGTGCAACAAATACACCAGCAAGAAGACCAAGAACTGCAGAGAATCCCCATGTAAAAGAAAGAACAGTTCCTATCCTTATACCCATCAGTCTTGAGGCAAATTCATCTTGAACAGTTGCCCTCATTGCTATTCCGTGAATTGAAAACTTTAAGAACAGAAATAGACCAACTATAATTGCGATTGATATGATAAAAACAAAGAGACTGTATTTGTCAATTACAACACTACCTAAAAATATTGGTTCTCTATTCACAATGGGTGGAAAGAGTTTCTCTTGGGTTCCCCATATAGTGGTGGCAAGTCCATTCAGAACCATTAAAACCCCAAGGGTTATTATCATCATCCCTGCATGGGTTTTTTCTCTGACTGGTCTTAACAAACCTCTTTCAATGGCCATTCCAAATAGAAAGGCAAAACCTATGCTTATAATTATTGATAGATACAGGGGAAGTTTTAAATATGTAAGAAGGGTATAGACTATAAAAGTAGAAAACATTGCCATTTCCCCGTGAGCAAAGTTTACAACCCCAGAGGTTATAAAGACCAGCACAATTCCAAGAGCTGCTAAGGCATATATGCTACCCCAAAAAAGACCACTTACAACATTTTGAAGAAAAAACATTCTTACCTCCCAAGATAATATTTCCTGACTTCTTTTGTTTTTAAAAGCTCCTCGCTTTTTCCCTCAAAGGCTATTTTCCCAACCTCAAGTATGTATGAGTAGTTACTTATCTTAAGTGCCTGATAGGCATTCTGTTCCACAAGGAGCACAGACACACCTGATTTATTTATTTCCTTTATGATGCTGAATATTTCCTGTACCAGTATTGGTGCAAGACCCAGGGATGGTTCATCCAAAAGAAGGATTTTTGGATTACTCATAAGAGCTCTTCCAATTGCAAGCATCTGTTGTTCTCCACCTGAGAGTGTACCTGCAAGTTGATTTTCTCTTTCCTTCAAAACAGGGAAGTATGAGTAGATCTTGTCTAAATCTTTTAGACTTTTCTTTCTATCCTTTCTTATGTATGTTCCAAGAATTAAATTTTCCTTCACAGTAAGCTCTGGAAATATCCTTCTCCCTTCAGGCACCATAGAGATTCCAAGTCTTACAATATCTTCTGGAGCATGCCCTGTTATATCTCTATCAGAAAATATTACTTTTCCCTTATCAGGTTTTAGAAATCCACAGATTGTCTTAAGTGTCGTTGTCTTCCCTGCACCGTTTGGACCAAGTAGTGAAACTATGCTTCCCTCTTCTACTTTAAGGGAGACACCTGATAACGCCTTAACAGGACCATAACTTACATAAAGATTATCAACTTTTAGCATTCTCTTCCTCCCCTAAGTAAGCCTCTATGACTTTACTGTTGTTTCTTATCTCCTCAGGTTTTCCCTCAGCAATCTTTTCTCCAAAATTTATTACCGTTACAGTATCGGATATATCCATCACAACAGACATATCGTGCTCAATTAGAAAAAGGGTGAGATTTCTTTCCTCTTTTAGCTTAATCAGAGTCTCTTTTAGTTTCACCTTTTCCGTTGTTGTTAATCCAGATGTTGGCTCGTCAAGAAGTAGTATTTCTGGATCAGCCATGAGTACCCTTCCAATGTCTATCAGTTTCTGTATCCCATAGGGAACAGAGGTTGGATAATGATAGAGGTAATTCTTAAAACCCAACTCCTCAGCTATTTTTATTGCCTTCTCTATACCCTCTTTATCAAAATTTTTTACCCTCTTTGTGCTTAAAAACTCCTCAAAGATATTTGTTTTAATCCACCTGTGATAACCTATAAGCATATTTTCCAATACATTCAAAAATTTAAAGAGCATGAGATTCTGGAATGTCCTTCCTATTCCCAGTTGAATTATGGAGTGAGGAGATTCAGCCAGTATATTTGTTCCATTATAGTAGATCTCGCCTGATTGGGGGTTAACTATTCTACTTATGGTATTGAAAACAGTTGTCTTTCCTGCACCATTTGGACCTATAAGGGAGTGAATCTCATCCTCCTTTATCCTTATTGAGAGATTCTTTACCGCCGTTACTCCACCAAATTTCACTGTTAGATTCTTAATATTTAGTTCACCCATGCTTCCTCCTTTAGAAGGGGAGGGAACCCTCCCCTTCTAAAATTTCTTAATCGCCAATGGAAATCCAATCTGAAACTTTTGTCCACATACCATCCTTTACCTGCATGAAGTACATTGACTTCTTTCCAGAACGATCATTTGGAGCGTATGTTATATCTTTTGCAAGCATTCCTGACCAGTGCTTGAATGTTTCAAGTGCCCAAACAAGTCTCTCTCTTGTTGGAGGAGAGCCAGCCCTTCTCAATCCTTCAACAAAGACCTCTCCTGCAATCCAGCCTGCTATGGCATAGGCGCTTGGAATTTCTCCTGGATGATACTTATCCCATATCTCATAGAACTTTTTAACTCCTGGATCCTTTAAGTCTGTAAATACCCATGCTGATACATATGTTCCCTCTGCAGCTTCTTTTCCAGCAAGGGTTATAAGC
Organism: Caldisericia bacterium; assembly: GCA_021158845.1. Lineage (NCBI taxonomy): Bacteria > Pseudomonadati > Caldisericota > Caldisericia > Caldisericia bacterium. The sequence continues at coordinate 8,350 of JAGGSY010000043.1, read as the reverse complement.
AGTGGATCTGCATTGGGATATGTTGTTACAAACTTTGTCTTAAGTCCCAGCGAGTAAGCTGTTTTAAGGATTATTGATGCAGGTTTAAGAAGGGCATACATTATAACAACATCAGGTTTTGCCTGTTTTAATTTTAGTACATACGATGTTAAATCAACTTCCGTTGGGCTAAAACCAACCTCTATTACAGGCTTCTTGCCATACTTTTCAAGACCCTTCTTTACGCCATTCAATCCCTCTGTTCCAATATCATCTGTTTCATAGATTACCGCAATTTTATCTGCCTTTAACTCCTCAACAACATACTTTGCCATTATCTGGCCTTCATTTGTAAAGTTTGGCTGGACTGCAAAGATATACTTCTTTGGTGGATATGCAAGCTTACTTGATCCACTTCCCTGATATACAAATGGAACCTTATTTTCATTTAGATAATCCATTACTGCAAGGCATCCTGGAGTTCCAAGCCCACCAACTATTGCAAAAACCTTATCCACCTCAACCATTCTCTTTACCGCTGCAATGGTTTTTGCTGGATTGAATTGGTCATCCTCAACAATGAGTTTAATCTTTCTTCCGTATATTCCACCATTGTCGTTTATGTAGTTGTAATAGGTTTTGTAACCTTTTACAAATTCAATTCCAATGGGAGCAACAGGACCTGAAAGTGCCGCAAAGGCTCCAATCTTTATCTCCTTATCTGTGACACCTGGAATTTTTCTTGGAATAAGTTTTGATTGTATATAAACCTGTCTTCCAAAGGCATCGTAGAATACAAAGTATCCTGCAGTTTCTGAAATAAAGCGAAGAGGAACCATCGTTCTTCCAGGAGGAACAATCTTTGGAGCAACATCAATTACCATTTTCTTGCCATTCACATATACTTCCTTTTTCCCAATGAAGAGTTCAATGGTCTTTCCCTCTATCTTAACAGTTACCTTTCTTAAGACTCCGTCCCATCCTACTTCACCACCAAGTGCTTCAATGACAAATCTGATTGGTACAAGGGTTCTTCCATTTTCTATGAATGGAGCAACATCCATCTCCCTCTCAACACCGTTAACCATATACTTCTTCTCTCCAATTTTCATAACGATGGAGATCTCTGCTCCTGCTCTCACTGAGCCAATGAGAGCAATGGAACCCAGTAGAGCAAGAGATACCACTAAAATCACTGCCAAAAGCTTTTTCATACTTAACCTCCTTTTAAATTTTTTTAAGTATTAGTGAAATTGCCTGTCCTCCCCCTATACAGAGGGAAACAAGCCCCAGTTTTTTACCACTCCTTTTTAACTCATGGAGGAGTTTCACAGTAAGGATCGCTCCAGTGGCACCAATAGGATGCCCAAGAGCAATTGCTCCTCCATTTACATTCAACTTCTCATCCGGTATGTTAAGTTCCTTCTTTATTGCAATGGCAATTGCAGCAAAAGCTTCGTTGATTTCAAAAAGATCAATATCTGAAATTGTAAGATTTGCTTTCTCAAGAGAGTCTCTTATGGCATACACCGGTGCAATTCCAAAGTATTTTGGATCAACTGCTTTGATTGAGTATGAAATTACTTTTCCAAAGACTGGAAGGGCATATTTTCTTAAAGTATCTTCATCTGAAATAATCATTGCCGCTGCACCTGAATTTAAACCAGGTGCATTTCCAGCAGTGATTGTTCCATCCTTTTTAAAGACTGGTTTTAATCTTGAAAGTTTTTCAAGGGAGGTATCAAATCTTACAGTTTCATCCACTTCAAACACACCATCCTTTAATTTCACTGGAACAATCTGGTCTTTAAATCTTCCCTCCTCAATTGCCCTTTTTGCCTTTCTATGACTTTCAAGGGCAAATCTGTCCTGTTCTTCTCTTGTAATTTTGTACTTCGGAACAAGGTATTCATCTGTAAGGAATCCAGAATGTTTATCGTAGAAGGCATCGTTTAACCCATCTCTTGTTATAGCATCATAGATTGTGGAGTCTCCAAGTCTATATCCCCACCTCCCTTTCATGATTAGATATGGAGCTTGGTCCATGTTTTCCATTCCACCTGCAATTACAATTCTTGAGAAACCAGATTGTATTTCCTGTATCCCAGTAATAATTGCCTGAAGTCCAGATCCACACACTCTATTTACAGTCATTGCTGGAACTTTTTCTGATACTCCACCAAAGATTGCTGCCTGTCTTGAAGGATTCATCTTCTCTCCCGCAAGAATCACATTCCCCATAACCACATCATCAAAGATATCCGGTTCAAGATTTGTTGTTTCAAGAATCTTTTCTATTACAAATCCTCCCAGTTTTGGAGCTGGTATATCCTTTAAACTTCCTCCAAATTTTCCCACAGGAGTTCTAAAGGGCGCACTTAAAAAAACGTCAACCATATCTCCTCCTAAACAATGTTTAATTTTTTTGCCTCAAATAGAAGCTTCTCCCTAAACTTTGGATGAGCAATCTTTATAAGGGATAGAGCTCTATCCCTTACACTTTTACCCCTCAAATGAGCCACTCCATACTCTGTTACAACGTAGTCAACATCCTGTCTTGGAACAGTTATGTAGCTTCCCTCTGGAAGGGCTGGGACAATTGTTGATATGGTTTCATTCTTCACCGTTGAACGAAGAGCAATTATTCCCTTTCCTCCCTTTGATAAAACCGCCCCTCTGTGTGTATCAAGTTGACCACCTGTCCCTGTGTATTGTTTCACACCAAAGGATTCTGAACACACCTGTCCTGAGAGATCAACCATTAAGGATGTATTTATACTTACCATCTTTTCATTCTTTGAAACTATGTATGGATCATTTACAACAGAGCCCCTTAAGAGTTCTATTGAGATGTTGTTGTCTATAAAATCATAGAGTTTTTTTGTTCCCATGGCGAAAGTTCCAACCATTTTTCCCTTCCATACACTTTTTCTCTGATTCGTAATTACACCTTTGTAAAACAGGTCAACCATTCCATCTGTTAACATCTCAGTGTGTATTCCTAAATCCCTTTTATCTACCAGGAATTTTGTAATTGCATTTGGTATTCCCCCGATTCCAAGTTGAAGAGTTGAACCATCCTCAATAAGCTCTGAAATGTTTTCACCTATTCTCTTTTCAACTTCTGTTGGTTCAATGGATGGAAATTCTAAAAGTGGTGAGTTGTACTCTACAAAATAATCAACATACTCTATGTTCAGCTGTGTATCACCAAATGTCCTTGGAAGATTCTCATTTATCTCTATTATCACTGTCTTTGCCTTCTCAATCATCTCCTTCTCGTACACTAAAGATAGAGACAGAGATAGAAATCCCTTTTCGTCAACCGGTGTTCCTGTACCGATAAAGACATCTATCTTTTCACTATCTATTTTGTCAGTTCCCGCAGCGTGAAGGTTGTTTGGTATGTATGTTATTTTTCCCTTTTTGTATAAATCTCTCTCAAAGGCTCCAAGATACCAGCTTTCCATTTTAAATGGTGCATTTTCTTTGTCAACAAATCTGTAAAATTCATACTCCCTCAGTAAGAGACAGGTTATAAGTTTTACATTTTCAACTCTATCCTTGATTAGGTGAAGATGCGATAGAAGTCCTGGCGGTTGCGAAGGTCCAAGGGCAACAACAACAGTATCATTTGATTTAATTTTACTCAATGCCTCTTCAATGGAGACCAATTTCCTTTTATAAATTTCTTTTACATTCATACCTCCTCCTTTAATACCCCTTTCAATCCATGCATGATGAAATTAAGTGTGGTTAATGTTGCCCTCTTACTCATATCCTTACCCTCTTCAAGAACAAACCATTTCATTCCAACACAGTGACCTATCCCCATCAGGGATAAAGCCAGAGCTTCTGGATCGGTTTTTATAATTTCTCCAAACTTCATTCCTATTTCAAGTCCCTTTTTGTATGGAGACAGAAGTCTCTTGTAGTACCATGCACCAATCTCTCTATCAACAAATTCTGCTTCTCTCACTATTCTGTAGTCATTGCTTATGTTTCTGAAGAGATGAAAGAATGCTTGAAAACCAGCATTTTCAATCTCTCTTCTATCATTAAAATCCTTTGTGTATTCCCACGATTTTCTTCTCAGTAAGTAGTTTATGTACCTTACAAGCTCCCATAGTATTTCCTTTTTGCTGTTGAAATAGAGATAGATTGTGCCAAGGCCTATTCCGGATTCTCTTGCAATATCCATTATCTGAGTTTCTGAGTATCCTTTTTCCCCGAAAAGTTTTTCTGCTGATGAAAGGATCTTTCTTTTTGTTTCCTCTCCCTTTGTTAGAATTTCGTCGTTCTTTTCTTTTATCTCTCTTTCCTCAACAATGTATGGCTTAAAATCTCCTCTCCTATCAATTCCACTCTCTATCAAATTAAAAGCTGCTTCAAGCTTCTTATTCTCTATCTCTTTACCATCCCATATGAGATAGTTTATGACTATGAAGTAAACACTACCAAGAATTGAAAAGGATAGAGTCTCAAGATCTATATTCTTTTTGGTCTTCTCCTTAAGGACATTCTCTATCTCATTAATGAGTTTTTTGTAGAAATCCCTTACAAGGTCTTTATTTACAAATTCCACTTCACGAAAGATGTCATAGAGTGTTGTGTTTTCTCTTATGTAATTTATGTATGAGAGAAGTATACTCTTTATCAATTCCAGTGTAGTTTTCCCTCTTTTCTCCTCCTTTATCTTTTCAATCAAACCATCCTCAAATCTTTTGACAAGGGCAAAGTATATCTCTTCTTTGTTTTTAAAGTATCTGTAGATGCTTGCATTGGAAAGGCCTACCCTTTCAGCAATTTTTTTGATGGATGCCTTTTTAAAGCCATTCTCTTTAAAGGTAGCTATGGCACTTTCCAGTATCTTTTCCCTCGTCCTTTTTCCCCTTAATGTTCTCTCCATCAGGGAATTAATCCTCCATCAACTCCAATAACTTGTCCATTTATAAATGATGATTCATCAGAAGATAGGAAAAGGAGAAGATTTGCAACATCCTCTGGTTCTCCCATTCTACCAAGTGGTGTTTTCTCAATCATAATATTTATAACTTTCTCAGGAACTTTTGCTGTCATCTCTGTTTTTATGAAACCTGGAGCCACTGCGTTTGCTCTTATTCCCTTCCTTCCAAGTTCCTTTGCCCATGTTTTTGTCATTCCGATTATTCCAGCTTTGCTTGCTGCATAGTTTGTTTGACCAATGTTTCCATAAACTCCAACAACAGAGGATATACTTATAATGTTTCCCTTTCCTCTCTCAAGCATGTAAGGTACAACTGCCTTTGTTGTGTTGAATACCCCAGTAAGATTTACCGCTATAACCTTATTCCAGTCCTCTAAATCCATCTTGCTTAAGAAACCATCTCTTGTAATTCCTGCATTATTTATGAGAACATCAATTTTTCCAAATTTTTCATAAACTTTATTAACTGCATCTGACACACTCTTGAAATCTGTCACATCAGCTTTAATCGCTTTCACTATTCCGTATTTTTCAATTTCTTTCTTTGCTTCAGTGAGTCTATCTTCATTGATATCAAATATAACAACTTTCGCACCCTCTTTTGCAAGAAGTTTTGCAGTTTCCTTTCCTATCCCTCCAGCACCGCCTGTAATTATTATTACTTTATCCTTTACTCTATCCATTTTTCCTCCCTAAACCCACTTAAATACAGAAGCTGACATTACATATCCTGCTCCTGAGGTGCAAAATGCAACATAATCTCCCTTTTTGATCTTACCCTCCTTGAGTGCATCATAAAGAGCCATAAAAACACAAGCTGATCCTGTATAACCAAACTTATCCATTATCCAGTGAGTCCTTGTAAGAGGAAGTTCGAGCCTTTTCATTGTTTCCTCAATATCTGACAGTCTCACCTGTGTAAATAAAACCATATTGAGGTCCTCAACAGAAATTCCAGCTTTTTTGCATGCCTTTTTTACCAGATTGGGCCAATTGGCATAGTTTACATCTGGTGGATACTTGTGGAAGTTTGGATGAAACCTTAGAAGATGTTCTTTTTTCTCCACCATCTCTTTGGTTATTGGATACTTTGTTCCCACATATATTCCATAGGAATCCCAGTACTGTCCATCAGTTATCATTGTTGAAGCTATATAACCTGGCTCACTGGATTTTGTGAGTATCACTGCAGATGCTCCATCTCCAAACATTGGTGCAAGAACCTTGTTATCCCAATCAAGCCATTTACTCATTCCATAGGATGCAACAACAAGAGCATTGTTTATCTCTGGATCAAGCATTATATGTTGAGAGGCGATGGTCATACCAATCACAGCATCTGTGCATGCAGCATTCACATCAAAAGCTGCTGCATTTTTTGCTCCCAACTTGTGCTGAATAATGGGTCCAGTGGGTGGCGTAACAATATCTGGTGTGTCGGTTGTTAGGATAATTAGATCTAAATCTTCAGGATTCATGTTTGCTTCTTTCAGAGCAACTTTAGCCGCTTCAACTGCCATATCAGATGCAGACTCGTCTGGTGCTGAAATGTGTCTCAACTTAATTCCCGAGAGATACTCTGTTACATCGTATCCAAGCCTTTTACTAAGCTCTTCATTTGTTATAATTTTTTCAGGGAGATACATCCCTACTCCAGCAATTTTTGCAAATCTCTTCTCCATGTCTCCTCCTTTTTTAAAAATTTAGACATTTTCCTTTATGAAATTCACAAGAATTTTATTGAACTCTTCTCTCTTCTCAATATGAGGTGAATGAGCAGTATCTTTTATAATCACTTCAAAGTACTTTCCACCTTTCTCTTTGTATCTTTCAAATACGAATCTTGTCTGAGTAATCATTGGCTGTGGTGGAAACACACTTTCTCCTGGATAGTTTGGGATAAAACCCATTTTTCCAAGATATCCAATGTCAAAAAAGGAGTTATCAGATACAATCTTGTCATCTGTACCTCTCACCCATAGAATTGGAGGTTTTGGGTTTACATCAGAAATTCCACTTGTGTTAAAGTATTTTGGAGATATTGCATTTATCGGTCCAAACTTACCTGGGGCATAGAAGGGCCAATTCTTAGAAGGGACTGAATCACCTGGATATCTATCTGGCCCAATTTTTTCAAGAAGTGGAGCAGTTAGATAGTCCTCTTCTCTTTTTGGTCTGAATGGTGGTTTAAAGTAAAATTTGTTAATTACATTTCTCGGAGAATTTATACTTGATTCACTCCTATCTTTGTTTTTAATTCTTTCTACAAACTCTGGATTTACTCCACCTGCCCCTGAGCCAGCAAAATCATCATAACATGGTGTTCCTTTCTCGTCTTTAGTTCCACTAAATCCAAATGGTGATACAGGAGCAATAACTGTTAATGTTTTCACCTTTTCTGGATGGTCAATTAAATACTGCATAACAACTCCACCTCCCACCGACCATCCCACAAGATGAACTTTATCCAGATTAAGTGCATTTAATAAGGAATCTAAATCATCTGACCAATCCTTTGCACCTCTTGTAGCATCTATAATCTTATCCTCTGTTAAACCGTATCCCCTTAAGTCTGGTGCAATTCCAAAAAATTCTTCTGAGAGATCAACAATGGTTTCTTCAAAGTATGTTCCAGAGGTGAAATTTCCGTGAATGAAAATGATGGGTTCTCCCTTTCTCTTTTCAGAGAAGTGAACATTCATCTCTATACGATCTGTTTTTACCATTTTCTCCTCTATCCCCTCTAAAACATTTGGCCTCTCTTCCATTCTTCACCTCCTTTAAACTTGCTTCAATCTAAAAACATCCTTTTAGGGGAGTTTTTCTTCCCCATTGCTGTTATATCTGATTCAGGTAAAACATTATACCTGAATCAGTTGTAATTTTATATTAAATTTTTAATTTGTCAAGAGGGTGTAAAATGTTTAAACCTGGGATCTTCCTCTGAGCATAAAGTTTATTTACTTAACACAAACACAATTCCTGAGGCAACGATTAATAGACCTATCAAAGCTGGAATCAGGGAAAAATTAAAGAAATACATCATACAGAAACCAAAGATTATTAAACCTATACCTCCAATCAATTCCCATTTCCATGAAATAAGAATTAATACAATGAGTATAATCCATGGTAAGGCATTGGGACTGTTCTTTATAATACCTCCAATTCCCCCTCCGTAGATTTTTGCTCCAGATAAAATCGCAAAGAGAGTTATTAAGATTCCAACAATCAATAAAATGTATCTTAAAGCATTTCTAACCCTTTTCATTTCTCTCTTTATATATCCAAAGAACTCCCTTGTCAATATTGAAAAGTTTTATCTAATTTCAATTACTTTTCCTACTCCATACTCGATAAAATTTTCCTTATATTCCTTTCTGAAAGCTTCTCTGACCAAATCAC
>JAGGSY010000042.1 GCA_021158845.1 Caldisericia bacterium | reverse complement strand
CTTTAATTTGTTGTTTGAATAAAATATGGCGGAGAGAGCGGGATTCGAACCCGCGAGGCGGGGTTTAGCCCGCCTACCCGCTTTCCAGGCGGGTGCCTTCGGCCACTCAGCCATCTCTCCGCTATCAATGAGTATATCTTATAGAAATGCCTATGTCAAGCGTTATAATCGTTGAGCAGTCTCCTCTATAACCTTCTTTTTCCACTCACCCCTTGCAAAGAGAATCAGTGCAAAAATTGCTGTAAATAGGTTACTTAAGGACATTGCTATCCACACACCTGACGATCCCATTCCAATAACAAACCCGAAGATATAACTTAGAGGGACTCTAAAAGCCCATAGTCTCACCATGGATATAACCATTGGAGGAACATTGTGTCCTGATGCGTGAAAGGCAGAGGATATTCCCCTTATTATTCCGAAAAGAGCTAAAGCTGGCGCAAATAAGAGGAGAAATCTTGCCCCTTCTTCAATTATAGAGAGTTCATTTGGTATGAATAGAGACATAAGTTGTCTTCTAAAAATGATTATGAATAGACTTTCAACAAGGAGAACTAAAAACAAAAGAAGAATTCCTCTTTTTGCCGCATAGTCTGCTCTATCGACCCTATCTGCTCCAAGGGATTGACCAATTATTGTTGTTAGTCCCTGACCAAGCCCATCCTCTGCTATGTATGATAAACTAAAGATTCTATCTCCAATGCCATACGCTGCCACTGCAACTTTTGCATTGGGAAGTCTACCAATTATTCCCATTAACACTACAAATCCAAATGCCTCAAAGGAATTGCCTATGGATGCAGGGAGACCGATTTTAAATATCTTCTTAAGCCAATCTATGTGGGGCTTAAGATAACTCAATTTTACTTTTATACCCTTTTTACCACCCATAAGGATATAGAGAGATATCAAACTGGCTACAAATCTTGAGAAGACTGTAGCAACTGCTGCTCCAACTATTCCCATTTTTGGAAATGGACCTACGCCAAAAATGAGTATGGGATCTAAAACTATGTTGAGAAGATTTGAGAATCCAATTACATACATTGGAGTTACAGTATCTCCATAAGCAGAAAGAATTGCTCTGAATATGGAAGAGATAAACATAAAAGGGAATCCCATAAAAATGACTTTAAGGTATGTTATTGCCACATCTGATAGTTCATGAACTGGAGTTATTATTGGCATGAATATTGGAACAAGAATGCTTCCAACAGCACCAAGAATTAAACCTGATATAAAACCGATTGAAAGAACCTGAGATGCTGAAAAGCTTGCCTTATCCTCTTTCTGTGCACCTGTGTATTGGGAAACAAGAGCTATTCCTGCCATGGCAAAGCCTGCAGCAAAAGAAATGAGAAACCATATTATGGGAAATGCAAGTTGAAGTCCGGCGACAGCATTACCGCTTTCCCCCTGTGGCAGATGACCAAGCCAGAAGGTGTCTGCAAGGTTATATACAGTCTCAAATATACCGGTGATCATAACTGGTCCACCAAGTTTAAACATTACAGGAATTAGAGAACCATTAAGTATTTCATCAAGAGATACCTTATTCCTTTTTCTCAAGCAAACCTCCTTCTTGTTTGGTTTGAAGACACCAGAAAGGATTATAACACAGAGAGTATCATTTCTAAAATTAAAATTGCAGATTTCTTGTCAAGGGGTTTGTTTCTATTACCACATTTTGGAGAGTATATACAGGATGGACACCCATCTTTACATGGGCACTTAGAAACAACCTCGTATCCATACTTAATTAGAGAGGAGAAGTTTTCATATCCCTTTTTTGAAAACCCTATTCCACCCGGATAACCATCGTATATAAATATTGTTGGTTTCATTGTATCTGGATGAATAGGATGCGATAGTCCTCCTATATCCTTTCTATCTGATATGGCTATAAGAGGAAAAACTCCTATTAATAAATGTTCAAGTGCATGAATACCTCCATGAAAATCAAACCCTTTCCTTACATTCTCCTCCTTTATCCTCTCAGGGATGATAAACCAGAGACTTTGAGTTTCAAACACTCTTTCAGGAAGACTGAGTGGAACTTCTCCTAAAAGGTTGTTTGTGAAATGTTGCCTTTTCTGATAACCAATTATTCTTGATGTAACCTCTACCTCTCCGAAGAAAATTTTTATATCGTGTTCTGTTTTTTCTTCGCGAACATTTTTTATATTTACACTGCTTATTTCAAGAGATTGTGTATAATAAGGAACCTCCCTGTGCTTTAATGTTATCTCCCTTGTGCTTAAATCAATGTTGGTTACAATAAATGACTCACCTTCATGATAATAGACTGCACCCGGATGAGCTTCTGAGAATGCCCTCCAGGAATCAAGAGTTTCTAAAAGATTTCCATCCTCTGTAATCAAACTAAACTCGTCTTCATCAAAGTTTCTTAGTGATACAAATCTATGGGGCATAGACTCTTCAGGTATAAATCTTCCCCTTGTCCCTTTTAACCTCCCATCCTCTTTCAATTTATTTACAATCTCATCTAATCTTGGTCCAAATACATTTCTATCCTTTTCTGTTATTGGAATTTCAAAGGATGCACACAGTATATGTTTCCTTAGGATTGTTTCATTTTCATCGTCTATAACGAGTCTCTCCACAGGTTTTTCAAGTATATCTTCTGGATGTTTAACTATGTATTCATTTAAAGGGTCCTTTTCTGCAACAAGTATTGTATAACCAGGCTTTCTTCTTCCAGCTCTTCCGCTCTCCTGAAGAAAAGAAGAAATAGTCCCCGGATAACCAGATATAACTGCCACATCAAGGTCTCCTATGTCTATTCCAAGTTCCAGGGCATTTGTGGATACAACAAGAAGAATTTCTCCTGTGGAAAGTTTTCTCTCTATCTCTCTTCTTGTTTCCTTTGAATATCCAGATCTATAGGGTGCTATTCTGTTTCTGTATTCTTCAGGTAGTCTGTTTAAAAGGTATCTATACATCAATTCAACACCTTTTCTTGACCTCATAAAACATATTCCTCTGAATCCATTTTTTACTATCTCTTCAAGTATCCAGAGTGTTTCTGTGTATGTGGACCTCTCCTCCACAGGTTTAATAAAGATGTAGGTTTTTTTCTGTCTCTCAGATTCATTGGCGATAACTATTTCTACATCCTCTCCTAACAATTTATGAAAAAATTCATCAGGATTTGAAACAGTCGCAGAGGAGAAGATGAAATTTACCTTCCTACCGTAAAAAGAGAAGACCCTTTTCATTCTCCTTATTAAGGATGAAACATTTGAACCAAAGATTCCACTGTAAAGGTGTGCTTCATCAAAAACTACAAATGATATACGAGATAGGAATAAATTCCAAGATGTGTGATATGGAAGAATAGAATAGTGTATCATCTCAGGGTTTGTAAGAATTACCTGAGAAGTTCTTCTTAAAACTCTTCTTCTGGGTATAGGTGTGTCACCATCATAGATACCAAATTTTATATTTTTTGAATACCTCTTCAGTTGTCTTTCCTGATCCCTTGTGAGAGCCTTTGTTGGATAGACATATATGGCTTTCTCTCCTCTCTCTAAAAACTCAATTATGGGAAGATGGAAGGAGAGAGTCTTACCAGATGCAGTTGGTGATACTATGGCAACATTTTTTCTCTCCTTTATGGTTTGATAGACTCTTTTCTGATATGGATACAATCTTTCAATACCGATGTTTAAAAGATTCTTCCTTAGATTCTCTGGAAGAAATGAAATATCAATCCACTTCCCTTTGGCAAATGGATAAGTAACAACACTAATAATGTTCTTTTTATAAGACTTAGAAGATTTTAATATTTGGAGTAGAGGAAGGAAACCCTCTATTTGCCCTTCACCCACTTCCAGAAAATTAAGGCAAACAAAGGAAGTACTATGGCTGATGCAGTCATCTGATAGAAGTTATTTAAAAATATCTTTGGGAGTTTGAGGTATGTTGGGAATAGAAATATCGCTAAGTATACTATTCCACTTATCCATATTGACAGTATGCCGCTTATAAAGAAATGGATTCTCTTTGATCTCAATAATGCATAGAGGAGTACAGATACAAATATAGCAACGATAAATCCAAGGAGAGAAGTTATAATGAGGAGTGGTTCACCAACAAGACCGAAGGTTAATTTTAATGGATTTTCCATCTTTTGGGATATAAAGTAAAATAGTATTT
>JAGGSY010000041.1 GCA_021158845.1 Caldisericia bacterium | reverse complement strand
AAATAACCCCCTTTTTTCATATAGCGAGATTACTTTTGTAACTACTTCCTCCTTTTTCAGTTTTCTTAATTATATAAAGTATTAGTGATATTATAAAGTAGAGTTTTAAATAAGGAGGTAAAAATAATGAGAAAAAAAGTTAAAATCGGAATCATTATTTGCGACAGATATCGTAACTGCGCTGGGGGTAAGTGTTTTAGAGCTCTTAGAAACAGAGAAGGGGCATTTAGTATTTATAAGAAAGAGGATGATGTAGAAGTTGTAGGTTATACCACATGTGGTGGTTGTCCAGGGGGTAATGTAGAGTATGCACCAGAGGAAATGATTAAAAATGGAGCAGAAGTTATACACCTTGCAACTGGAATGGTAGTGGGGTATCCTCCTTGTCCGTATGTGAAGTATTTCAAGGATTTTATAGAAACAAGGTATGGTGTAAAGGTTGTTGTTGGAACACACCCAATACCGGAAAAGTACTACATAGTTCACAAGAAATTAAAAACATGGGATTCACCTGAATGGAAAAAACTTATAAAGCCTACTTTAACGAATAAAAAAATTCGTCTATCTTATGATTAGGGAGTTCAAATCAGAATAACTCATAGTGTTATGTTTTCTATGTGCTTTATTTTCCTCCCTTCTTTGTCAATAACCACCCCGATAAAATCAAATCTAATTCCTTTAAACGGTCTTTTAATAGAGTTTAAATATATTAGAGTTGCTTTTTTAATATGCAATAGTTTTCTTTTATCAATGCTTTCTTCAGGCATGATAAATGAATTTTTATTTTTCGTTCTTACCTCAACAAACACCAAAATCCCATCCTTCTCACAAATTATATCTATCTCTCCAAACCTTGTTCTAAAATTAGTGGTTAAAATTTTATACCCCTTTTTTATTAGATACCTTTTTGCTATATTCTCACCAAGTTTTCCAGTATCCTTCTTTTTCATGAAAATAAAAAGGGGAGGCAATGCCTCCCCTAAGAATTTATCTTTTAATCACCGGGATAGATGATTGTTACAGTCTTTGTTGTTCCATCCCATTCTACTCTTGCTCCAAGGTTTTCGGCAACAAATCTTACAGGAAGCATAGTTCTACCATTTAAAATCAAGGGTACAACCTTTGGATTGTTAGGATCTATTGGTTTTTCCACTCCATTTACCCTTGCAATTGGTTTTCCAATCCATAGTTCTATGAAGACATCACCAAGGGATACTGTAACTTTCTTCTCTTTTCCATCCCATCCAACTTCTGCTCCTAATGGCTCTGCCACCCATCTAATTGGAAGAAGTGTCCTTCCCTCTACTATTGTTGGAGGAACATCTATCTCAACAGATTTATCATTTACAAGCATAACTTTGTTTCCTATCTGAAGTTTAAGGATTATTGTATATTTAACTGTGAATGTCTCTCTTGCCTTGTTTCCTCTCGTATCCTCTGCCTCAAAAACAATTGTGTTTAAACCTTTATCAAGATTCAATGTGAATGTAAATGAACCATCAGATGAGATGTTTACATCTGTTCCGTTTATTCTTAGATATTTGACTCCGCTCTTATCTGTAATCTTTCCAGATATGGAAAGTGTCTCTGTGTGAACCTCTGATGGAATAGAAACAGAAATTTTTGGTGGTTCCTTATCTGGAGGAACAATATTTATCTCTCCAATATCCAACTTAAATTTGAGGGGTTTAAGTTCTGGATTCCTCAACACTACATCCTTCAAGTTAACTTTTGTTTTTCCAAGCTTTAAGGCTTTAAACTTAAATGTCATGAGTTTTCCATCACCAGAGATTCCATCTACCTTCCCAGTTCTTGAAACTCCAACAATTACCTCTCCCTTTTCCTCGTTGACTTTCTTTAAGAATAAGGTTGTTACTCCATCACTATTCAAGAAATCTCCCTCTTCAACACTTTCAAAATCAAGATAGTCTTTGTCATATGTTAATGTAAATCCTGCGCCATAGAGATTTGCAACCTCTTTTACCATTACTGGAAGTTCAAACTCTTTATCTGGTGAGGTTTCCACAGATGGTATGAGAAGTTTTGTGAAGAGTTCAACCTTTACTTTCAAAGAGAGACTCTTTACAAGATTCTCATCTCCCTTTGATTTTACAGTTATTTCAAAGCTCATTTCATCGCCAATTTGTGCATCTGTTGGTGGCGTTACTGTAACTGTAAAATCTTTCTCTCCACCACTTGGAATGGAAAGAGTTTCAGGAACTCCTTCAACCTTCCATCCCTCTTTTATCTCTGAGAGAGTAAGTGTATATGAATCATCCATTGCACCTTTGTTCTTTATGCTTACCTCAAAACTTACTGGTTTACCTGGTTTTGTTCCCTTCTCCACTGCATCACTGGATAAAGAGAAGGCATAATTTACAGGTTTCTCTCCAAAGGGAGATAGAATTCTAACTACACTATGGAATATATCAACTACATAGAGATAACCTTCAGGTCCCCATGCCATATGAACTGGCTCATAATATCCTCTTGGGGTAGTCCAGAGGAAAGTTCCATCTGTCTTGAAAGCTTGAATCCTACCATTTTCAGTGTCTGCCACATAGACAGTTCCGTTTTTGTCAACTGCAACTCCTGTTGGGAACCAGAAATGTTCAGGTGGTCTTCCAGAACCCTTACCTATTCTTCCCTTTTTATCTCCTTTCTCATCATAAACTTCAACAAAGTGGTCAAAGGTTGGAATGTATATGTTTATATCATCATCAACCGCAATTGCATTAGCTTCACCTGATATCGGAAACTCCTTATATATTTTCCCATCAATCTTAGATATTGCATAAACCATGTAGTCTCTACTGACAACCCAGATTCTTCCCTTTCTATCGAATGTCATTTGATAGGGACTTGTAATCTCATCTGCGCACTTGTCAAGGACTTTCTTAAATTTTCCCTGGAGGTCAAATACTGCAATGGGTGCATTTTCAATACCAGATGCTACATAGACTTCATTCTTTCCACATAGCACTCCACCAATGGCAGCAAAAGGCTTGTCCTCTGAAATTCCTGTAATTTTCTTCAAGAATTTTCCTTCACTGTTAAAGACAACAATCTCGCCATAATCAGCAAAGTTTGCCCAGCTTGCCACCCATATGTTTCCTGATTTATCAATAGATACAGAGATTGGATTTATAAGTCTTCCATCTTGGTGAGGATCATAATCCTTCTTTGCTTTAAATGTTCCATCAGGTTTAAAAACAGTTAATCTTTGAACGGCAGGATAACCAAATGGATTTCCAGGTCCATGGAAGTATCCTGCATCAAAGGTATAAACATTTCCTTCATCATCAACAGCAATTCCAGCAGGAGTTAAAAACTGTCCATTCTTAACCTTCCCTCTCTCTCCCTTTTCTCCGAACTTTAAAAGGAACTTTCCGGTTTTATCAAATTTCTTTATGGAAGGATTTATAGGACTTCCAAGTCCTCTATCTACAACATAAACTGCATCATCCGTTACTACTACATCAAAAGGATATACGAATTGATTATCTTCTCCTCCCTCTTCACCGAAAGAAAGAAGTACATTTCCATCTTTATCAAACTCAAAAACTTTACAATTCTTTGCATCGACTACCCAGAGATTTCCATCCTTGTCAACTGTCATACCCTCTGGATTTGTTAGTTCATCGTTTGTTATCAGTTTTACAAAATTTCCATCTTTATCAAAAACCTGAATTCTCTTGTTCAACTGATCTGATACATAAATGGTTCCATCCTTTGCTACGGCAATTCCAGATGGTCCCATGAACTGACCATTTTCAAACCCTTCACTTCCCACAACAAGCAGAGGCTCACCTTCAGGTGAAAACTTTACAAAGTAGTTATTAAAGAAGTCTGCCACATATATGTTTCCATTTTCATCAACATCAATATCTGCTGGATACTGGAGTTTTCCATTTCCGTATCCGAGCTCACCAATAGTTTTAAGGTTGTTTAATTCTTTATCAAGAATGTGTATTCTTCCATAGGCGGTGTCAGATACATAGAGTTTCCCATTCTTAAATTTCATTCCCTGCATTGGGAAGGAGTATTCAGAATGAAAATCACCTTCCACTGTGTTTGCCCACTCGAGACTGAAGCTTCCGATGTAATCTTCAGGCATAACACCAATTACACCAACCTGTGTTAATTTTGGTTCCTCAGCAACAGTCTTTGTAAATTTTACTGGAACAAGGGTTAAACTCAGTAAAATAATAATTAAAAAGAGTTTCTTTAAACTCATATCATCCTCCTTTTTTAAAATTTAAAATCTATCTTTTGTCTCACCTCCCTTCACTTTCTAAAATTATATAACAACTTGACAGTAATTTAAAGAAAAAATATAATTAAGTCAAGTGGGGCAGTAGCTCAGAGGGAGAGCGTCTCTATGGCATGGAGAAGGTCGCGGGTTCGAATCCCGTCTGCTCCACCAGTATTTTTTTCCCGGAGGATGTGATGGAGGAGATTTACGATTTTAAAAAGGTGGAAGAGAAGTGGAGAAAGAGATGGAAAGAGGAAAATCTCTATGGTAGATACGATAAATCAAAACCAAAGTACTATGTCTTAGAAATGTTTCCATATCCATCTGGTCCTCTACACATGGGTCATGTTAGGAACTATACTCTTGGAGATGTTGTGGCAAGATACAAGAGAATGAGAGGTTACAATGTCCTCCATCCAATGGGATGGGATGCCTTCGGGCTTCCTGCTGAAAATGCAGCAATTAAGCACAATCTCTCTCCAAAGGAATGGACATATAAAAATATAGAGAAAATGAAATCCCAATTAATAGAACAGGGAATTTCATATGATTGGGATAGAGAAATTGCAACATGTGATCCTAATTACTATAAATTTACACAGTGGTTCTTTGTGGAGTTATACAAGAGTGGATTGGCATATAAAAAGAAAGCCCCTGTAAATTACTGTCCCACATGTAAAACAGTTCTTGCCAATGAACAGGTAATTGATGGTAAATGCTGGAGATGTGGAACTCCTGTAATTAAAAAAGACCTCGAGCAATGGTTTTTTAAGATTACAGAATTTGCAGAGGATTTGTTAAATGATCTTGACGAGCTTCCAGGGTGGCCTGAAAAGGTAAAGGTAATGCAGAAAAACTGGATAGGGAAAAGTATCGGTGCAGATGTAGATTTTCCAATAGATGGAGATGATGAGGTAATCAGGGTGTTTACCACAAGACCGGATACACTCTTTGGCGTTACCTTTATGGCTCTCGCCCCAGAACATCCTCTTGTGGAGAAACTTGCAAAGAAGGCAGGTATACTTCATAAGGTTGAAGAATTCAAACATGAAGTACTGAAGATGTCTGAAATTGAGAGATCTTCCACTAAACTTGAAAAGAAGGGACTATTTTTAAATGCTTATGCAATAAATCCACTGAACAATGAGAAGATTCCCATATGGGTAGCAAACTACATTGTTTATCAATATGGAACAGGAGCTATAATGGCTGTTCCTGCCCATGACCAGAGAGATTTTGAATTTGCAAGGAAGTATAATCTTCCTATAAGGGTTGTTATACAGCCAGAAGGAGAGGAATTAAATCCAGAAGAGATGGAGGAGGCATATACGGGAGAAGGAATACAGGTAAATTCAGGTAAATTTAGCGGACTTCACTCCACTGAAGCAAAGGAGAAGATTATTGAGTATCTTGAAGAGAGAGGAATTGGTAAAAGAAGTGTAAGGTATAAATTGAGAGACTGGCTTATATCAAGGCAGAGATACTGGGGAGCACCTATACCTGTTGTTTACTGTAAAAAATGTGGAATAGTCCCTGTTCCAGAAGAGGATCTTCCTGTTCTTTTACCAGACGAGAAGGAGGTAGATTTTAGTAGGGAAGGGATGTCTCCCCTTGAAACTGCAGAGGAGTGGAAGCATACAAAATGTCCCATATGTGGAGGAGATGCCATAAGAGAAACTGAAACCATGGATACATTTGTTTGCTCATCCTGGTATTATTTGAGATTTACCTCACCAAATGCCCTTAAATATCCAGAGGATTTTCCCTTTGATAGGGAGAATGCACATTACTGGATGCCTGTTGACCAATACATAGGTGGAGTTGAACATGCAATACTCCACCTCCTCTATTCAAGATTCTTTACTAAGTTCCTTTACAGGAAAGGTTATGCCAAATTTAAAGAGCCCTTCAAAAATCTTTTCACTCAGGGAATGGTCCTTTCCAATGGCTCTGCCATGTCTAAATCTAAAGGAAATGTTGTATCTCCAGAGGAAATAGTTAAGAAGTATGGCGTTGATGCTGAAAGACTCTTTATTCTATTTATAGCACCACCAGAGGCAGACGCAGACTGGACAGATAGGGGTATTGAGGGTATGAGTAGATATGTGAATAGGGTCTGGAGAATCTTTAATAAATACATGGATGTTGCAAAGAAGGGGAGGGATAGTTATGATACATCAAAAATTGATGAACTGGATAAGAGTTTAAGAAGAAAACTCCACGAGACCATTAAAAAAGTTACCATAGATATAGAGAAAAGATTTCACTTTAACACTGCCATTGCCTCAATGATGGAACTTACAAATGAACTCTCTCTCTATTTAAATAAGAAGGAAAATCCAAATCCAGATGTATTAAGAGAGGTTTTTAAAAATTTCCTTCTCCTTCTTGCACCATTTGCTCCGTTTCTCTCTGAAGAACTCTGGGAGAGATTTGGAGGAAAGAGAAGTATTCATCTTGAAGAATGGCCAAGCTGGGATGAGGAGGCATTAAAGAGAGAAAGAATAAAGATAATTATTCAGGTTAATGGAAAGGTGAGAGGAAAAATTGAAGTGCCAGATGGTTTAGATGAGAAAGAGATTGAGGAAGCTGCTTTAAAGGAGAAGAGTGTTAAGAGATTTATTGAGGGAAAAGAGATTAAAAAAATTATACATGTTAAAGATAAATTAATAAATATTGTTGTGGGGTGAATATGAGAAAAGTTTTAATTTTAGTAATTATCTCCCTTATCAGTCTCTCCTTTGCATTTGAAAAGCCTGTTGTTTCTTTTGAGAGAGAGGAGGTTGAGGTATTGTTAAACACAGAAACAGAGGTGAATGTTAGCGTTTCAAATGTTAGTGATCTCTATGGTTTTTCCTTTCACATAGAGTATGAACCAGAGAATTTAGATATTTTATCTGTTGAAGCAGGAGATTTCTTTGAGGGAAAAGAAACTATTTTTCTATCCAAGATTGACAAGGAGAGAAGAGAGATTGTTGTTGGTGATGTGATAAAAGGGAAAGATGAGGGAGTAAGTGGGAGCGGCATACTTTTAAAGATAAAGTTTGTTCTTAAAGAGGATAAAGAGACCTATCTTAAATTTAAAAAATCTGTCTTAAAAGATTCCAACCTTTCTGTTATAGACACTGATTTTAAAGATGTGGTTATAAAGGCAAAGAAGGAAGAGATACCAATTATTTCTGTGGAACCAGAGGAACTTGTTTTTACATCTGTTGGTGAGTTGAAGGAGATAAAGATTAAAAACATTGGAGAGGGAACACTAAAGGGGACAATAACACCACTTGATGAGTGGATCGTTGTTAAAGAGAGAGAGTTTGAAGGAGACACAACCGTTGTTGTAACAGTTGTAAAGGAATCAGACAAGGAGGGTTCCATAAAGATAGAGAGTAATGGAGGAAACTACACTGTTAAGGTGAAATTTAAGAAACCAGAAGAGGTTAAGAAAATTATAAAACTTCAAATTGGTAATCAAACTGCCTATGTAAACGATGAGCCGAAACTACTTGAATTTCCACCATTTATTGAGAATGATAGAACCATGGTGCCATTAAGATTTATTGCAGAGGAAAGAGGTGCAAAGGTTTTATGGTTTGCAGATGAAAGTAAAGCTGTGGTTGTCTATAAGAAAATTTTTATAGAGCTCTGGGTGGATCAGGGAAAAGATTATATAAGGGTTAATGGTAAGTTTTATAAAGTTGATGTTGCACCATACACCTATCATGATAGAACAGTTGTTCCAGTAAGATTCTTTGCAGAGTTTATGAATGGGAAGGTTGACTGGATAGAAGAAACCCAAACAGTCATAATAACCTTTACAGGTTAGCTTGTTTTTTCTTTTCAAACATGCTATCCTTTAAGATTATCAGAGGAAAGGAGGATTAAGATGGCAGAACCGAAAAAGAAAAAGAGTAAATCAAGGACAAGAATGAGGAGAGCAAAGTATTATAGAATGAAGGAGCTTACGCTTGTAGAGTGTCCTCATTGTCATGAACTTATTCTGCCCCATAGAGTTTGCCCATACTGTGGATACTATGCTGGAGAAGAGGTTGTTGTAAAAGAGGCTGAAGAGGAGTGAACAAAGTAATAGTTGATGCAATGGGGGGTGATTATGCCCCCCTTGAAGTTGTTCTTGGTGCATCTCTTGCAAGGAAAGAATTTGGTATAGATTCTATACTCGTTGGAAGAAGGGAGGAGATAAGAAAAATATTAGATGAGGTGGGGGAGGATTTTGAAATTGTAGATGCAAGAGATGTGGTTACAATGGAAGATAAGCCAATATACGCCTTTAGAAGGAAAAAAGACTCATCTATAAATGTTTCCATGAATCTTCTTAAGGAGAAAAAGGGATGTGTAGTTGTCTCTGCAGGAAACACAGGGGCAGTTCTTACCTCCTCCTATTTTATTCTTGGAAAGATTGAGGGAGTTGTTAGACCAACTCAATCTGCAATAATACCAACACTCTCTGGTTTTCTTGTGCTTGTGGATGCTGGAGCAAATGTTGATGCAAAGAGTGATAATCTTGTAGAATGGGCAAAAATGGGCAAAGTTTTTTCAAAGATTGTGAGCGGGAAAGAGAGGATAAAGATAGGACTGTTGAACATTGGAGAGGAAGAGGAGAAGGGAAACGAGATTACAAAGGAAGCCTACAGGCTTCTTAAAGATGCATTTCCCTCTGAGTTTGAAGGTAATATGGAGGGTAAAGATTTTCTCACAGGAAAGTTTGATCTCTGTGTAACTGATGGATTCACAGGGAATATAGCACTTAAAAGCCTCGAGGGGGAGGCGAGTCTTTTTTTAAACATTATAAGAGGAATTTTTAAGAAAAACATAATTACAAATCTTTCATGGCTCCTTGTGGGGAAAGAGTTTAAAAGAGAGTTCTCAAAATTTGACTATGAGGTTTATGGTGGAAGTCCAATTCTTGGTATAGATGGAGTTGTAATAGTTGCTCATGGAAGGAGTAAGAGAAGAGCAATAAAAAATGCCATAAAGATGGGTAAGGAACTTTCAGACAAGGGGCTTATTGAGAAATTAAGGAATGAAATCTCTCATTAGAAAATTAAGGGAGGAGTTTGGATTAGAGATAAGGGATGAGGAAATTATAAGAGTTGCTCTGACACACACATCATTTAGGGAATATAACGCTCCCATTAACTTTGAAAGATTGGAATTTTTAGGTGATTCTGTGGTGAACCTTCTTGTTTCAGAATACTTGTTTAAAAAATATCCGAATGAGAAAGAGGGGGAACTTTCAAAGAAGAGATCATATCTTATAAGTGAGAAGAATCTCTCTTACCTTGCAAAAAAACTTAAACTTAATGAATTTATTCTTCTCGGAAGAGGTGAAGAACTGGATAAGGGTAGGGAGAAGGAGAGAATACTTTGCGATACTTTTGAAGCATTTATAGCTTCCCTCTACCTTCAGTTGGATTTTAACTCTTTGAGAAATTTTTTTAACTTACTTCTTGATGAATACTTTCCCTCTGAATTTCTTGATACAAAGACAAAACTTCAGGAGATAACTCAGGAGAAATTCAAAGTTACGCCAGAGTATGTTCTTCTTGAGGAGAGGGGACCAGAACATGATAAGGAGTTTGAGGTTGGGGTTTATATTAAGGGTAAGCTTATGGGTTTGGGAAAAGGAAAAAGTAAGAAGGAGGCAGAGAAAGAAGCTGCAAGGGAGGCAATAGAAAGACTTGGTGAAGAATAGGTTAGTTTTTATCCTAATTCTTATTTTGATAACCTTCACTTTAAATACACCCTTTAGTTATTCAAAAGAGAAAATAATAGGCAATGGAATATGGATTCATATTGATACATTTGTTGAAAGAACAAATGCTGAAGTGGAGGAACTCTCAAGATTCCTTATTTTAAAGGATATTAGAAATGTTTTTATCCTCGCAAAGAGTGCAGAGGGAACTCTCCTTTATAAAAAATACGAAGGAACCCTAAGGAGAATAATTAGAATATTTAAAGATTATGGTATAAAGATTCATTTTTATATACCTATAACCATTGATCCATACTTTCTTAAGAAGAATCCAGACGATGCAAGTTTTCATTCTCCAGATGGATCCCATTATTATCCATACAGGGATCCAAAGTTGAGATATGTAAACTTAACATCAGAAAGGTATCTTTCTTATATAAAAACCATTGTTAGAGAACTTATTTTAAATTTTGATGCTGATGGGATTCAGCTTGATTACATAAGATATCCAAATATCTATTACGGCTACTCTGAAGAAGAAAAGGAGAGATTTATAAACAAGGGTGGTAACTGGAATAGAATTTTATCCATTATGAGGGAGGGGAGGGATATATTCTCTCTGTATGATAAGAAGGATATAGATGTGCTTCTCTGGGCAGAAACAAGAAGTGAGATTGTAACTGATTTTGCAGGAAAAATAAGAAGTTTTATATCAGGCATTTCATCACAGGTGATGTTCTCAGTGGTTCTTATTCAGAGTGGCTCCTCCTTCTCTTCTTATGCTGAAGAGGGACACGATTCCTACCCATGGGGCATTCTTCACTTTTCCCAGAATTATGAAGCTTTATCAAGACTTTCTGATTTTGTTTCTCCCCTTGCATATCACAAGAATTATGGAAAGGATATTAATTGGATAAGAAAAATTATAAGAAACACAAAGAAAAGGGTGGTATCAAAAATTCTATGTGGTATAGGTGTTAATGATACAGGAAGTAATATTGAGAAAGCTATAGAGATATGTAAGGAGGAGGGTGTTAATTTCTCACTTTTTAGACTTGGCACATTTATCCCTGTTATAAACGAAGTTAAACCTTCCGGTAAACTCACATACAGAGTGAACTTCAAGTTTCTTACAAAATTTTACGAAAAATGGCACAGCGAAAGATATGTTTTAAAGATTGAGCCCATTAATTTTAAAAAAACCGTTCATGATGAAGTCACCTTCTTTTCTCCCATCTCAAAGGTAAAGGTTTATTTTGATGAAAAAACTCCCATTCTTCCTTCTTCTTCAACGCTGAGGCTTCTTTCTTTTATGAGAATAAAGATAGGTTCTAAAAGGTACATATTTGATGGAGAGGAGAAATTTTTTGATACTTCACCCTTTATTATAAAGGGAAGAACCATGGTTCCAGTAAGATTTATAAGTGAAGATTTTGGATGCACTGTTTCCTGGGATAATGGAGAAGTCACTATAGAAAAAGGAGAGAGATTAATAAAGCTCTGGGTGGGAAAGAAAGAAATTGAGATAAATAAAGAAGTGTTTAGTATTGATTCATCTCCGATTTTAAAAGATGATAGAGTTTTTGTTCCCATTAGATTTATACTTGAGGCACTCAATCTATTTGTTTACTGGAATGGAGAAAAAGAAGAGGTTGAGATAGAGGGAAATGTTAAAAAAGAAGAAAATATTGTTCTTGCCCAGAGTGGTAATGAAGAAGGTGAAATCTTAAGGAATCTTTCTTTCTATTCTTCTTCCTCTGTTCTACTTGAAAATCCGGATGATCCCATTGAGTTATCAAATTTACTCAATGATTTGAAAAGAAGAGGCATAAAGGTCTTTGTTTCAATAAAAGAGAGAGATACCAAAAACTGGATGAAACTTTTAAAGACCTATTCCCTTAAAATTGACTACCTTTATGTTGCTGACAAATCTTACATTCTTGATAGAGAAGGTGAAAGAATGGATTTATTTGTAGTGGAAGATGATTCTCCAAGAGAGGCACTCCTCTCTTATACAGAGTTTAATTATAAAACAAAGGACAAATACTTTATAAAAATAAAAGATCCTTTGATGATGCGTTTTCTTAAGGAATTCACAGGCCTTGATAGAAATTTCCAGGGATTTATCATTTCCTCATTTTAAAAGAAGATAATTTACGAGAAAGAGTGTA
>JAGGSY010000040.1 GCA_021158845.1 Caldisericia bacterium | reverse complement strand
CTCCTTTAGTGTATTCAATCTCTCCTTATACTCTCTTATGGGATGAATATTGGGATTGTAGAAAAATAGAGTTATATCAAACTCTTTACTGAACTCAGAGAATGGAACTATAAGGCATGGAGCACAGCAAACATGTAATAGAAGTTTCTTCATAAAGGTTTTTTACCATCTCCCATCTTCAGATGCCTGTATGCAAGATCTGTGGCAATCCTTCCCCTTGGTGTACGCTCTAAAAAGTTTATCTGAAGTAGGTATGGCTCATAAACATCTTCAATTGTCTCCCTGTCTTCACCTAAAATTGCGGCGAGGGTGTCTATACCTGCAGGACCTCCATTAAATTTTTCTATTAAAATTTTTAACAACCTTCTATCCTGTGGAGTAAGTCCCTTATCATCTATGCCAAGGGATTTCACCGTTTCAATTACCACATTCATATCTATTTTTCCTCTGTTCTTTATCTCGCTGAAATCTCTAACCCTTCTTAAGATTCTTAGTGCAACACGGGGAGTTCCTCTTGATCTTTTAGCTATCTCAAAAGCTTCTTCCTCTCCTATATCTATGTTAAACACTTTTGCCCCCCTCATAATTATCTTAACTATCTCTTCTGGTTTGTAAAATTCCAGTCTGAATATAATACCAAATCTCTCTCTTAGAGGAGAGGTGAGCATACCAACCCTTGTGGTGGAACCAATCAGGGTAAATGGTTCAAGGTTTATAGTTAATGTTCTTGCAGAGGGTCCTTTTCCATAAACGATATGGAGTTTAAAATCCTCCATGGCTGGATACAGAGTCTCTTCAACATTGTGTGGAATTCTATGGATTTCATCTATAAATAGAATGGACATCTTTGGCAAGGAAGTAAGTATTGCAGCGATATCTCCACTTTTCTCAAGGGATGGTCCTGTAACCGATTTAATCTGGGCTCTCATCTCTTTGGCGATTACATAGGCAAGGGTGGTTTTTCCTATTCCTGGAGGACCATATAGAAGAATGTGATCCAACGGTTCCCTTCTCTTTATGGCAGCATCCAAAAATATTCTTAAGTTTCTCTTTATCTTTTCTTGACCAATATAGTCCTTTAAACTTTCAGGTCTTATGGGTATATCTCTCTCACTTCCCTTCATTTTTTATCTCTTTCAGGGCAAGTTTCACTATTTCATCCACTTTCAACTCTTTACCCTTCTTTCTCCTTACTTTCCTTACAATATCATAAACTTTATCCTTTTCAAATCCCAGGGATAGAAGAACTTTTACTGCCTCTGAAAATTCATCTTCCTTCAAATAACTCTCCTCTATATCCTTTGATAGAAAATTTACAATGTCCTTAAGAATTTTTTTTCTTACACCTTTAACGATTAGATCCTCTTTGTTTTCAATGGCTTTGTAAAGTTCAGATGGGGTGTAGTATCTGAATAGAGACAGGATTGATTTTGGTCCAATTCCTGGAAGTTTTATCAGTTTCTCAAAAAGAGTTAGTTCCTCAAAGGTCAAAAAGCCGAATAGATTCTGTTCTCTGCTGTCGCTTACATGTGATACAAAAATTTCATCTTTGATCTTTTCAGGATATGGGACAAAAACTTTAAAGCCTATACCCGATGGGGTAAGGATTACTATTGAATTTTCCTCCCTTGCTATCACTTTGCCTTTAAGAAAGGAGATCACCTTTTTCCTCAAAAGTTTTTGTGTTTATGTAAGCAAGAGCTATCGCTATTGCATCAACGGAATCATCCTCTTTTATTCTTTTCTTAAATAGAATTTCAGCCATTCTCTTCATCTCCTTCTTTCCTGCTCTTCCAAATCCTGTAAATGAACTCTTCACTTTAGAAGGTGATATTTCAGATATCTCTGAATTAAATAGAGAGGTGAGGAGAAGAATTACTCCTCTTACCTCTCCTATCCGCATTGCTGTTTTAACATTCTTCTTAAAATAAAGTTTTTCTAAAACAGTAACTTCTGGCTTGTATTTTTTGAATAGAGATTGTAATTTCTCAAAGATCTCCCTTAACCTTATGTTATATGGAGTGGTTTTCTTCGTTTCTATAACTCCATATTCAACAAGAGAAGGTGGATCTTTATCCTCTACTATGGCATATCCAAGGTTTGAAAGACCAGGGTCAATTCCGAGTATGAGCATCTATTTCATGGAAAGAGCTATTCTTTCCATTTCCTCATCGGAAATTTCAAAATTTGAAAATACTTTCTGAATATCGTCATGATCTTCAAGTTCACTTATGAGTTTGAGTGTCTGCTCTGCTTTCTCACCCTCTACTTTTACACTATTCTTTGGTATCATTACAAAATCTGCGGATACAACTTTAATGCCATTCTCCTCAAGGGATTGCTTTACTTTGTAAAGGTCAGAGGGAGAGGTATAGACATAGACTTCACTATCTTCCCTTTTAAGGTCTTCAGCTCCTGCATCGGCAGAGATTAGAAGTATATCATCATCTGACATTCCCTGAGGGTCAATTTTTAACTGCCCTTTTCTTTCAAACATCCATGAGACACATCCATTTTCTCCAAGGCTTCCTCCATGTCTTGAGAATATTCTTCTAATTTCTGCAGTTGTTCTATTCTTGTTGTCAGTTACAGCTTCCACATAGACAGCAACTCCTCCAGGTCCATAACCTTCGTAAACTATTTCCTCATACTTCTGACCCTCTAACTGTCCTGTGCCTCTTAGTATCGCCTTCTTAATATTCTCAGAGGGCATATTGGCTTCCTTTGCCTTCTCTATGGCAGTTCTAAGTCTTGGATTTGTCTCTGGATCTCCTCCACCTTCTCTTGCAGCAATGGTTATCTCTCTTATGAGCTTACTGAAGAGCTTCCCTTTCTTTTTATCAACTGCAGATTTTCTTGCCTGTATGTTATGCCATTTGGAATGTCCTGACACCTATTTCACCTCCTTTCTTTGATTGTTTTTATAAACATCTCATGAATTCTTGTATCCTCTGTAAGTTCAGGATGGAAGGATGCACCAAGTATATTCTTCTGTCTTACAAAAACAACTCCCCTATCTGTTCTGGAGAGAATCTCAACATTCTCTCCAACTTTCTCAACTATGGGTGCTCTAATGAATACTGCATGAAAAGGTTTATCAAAGCCCTTTATCTCTAAATCTACCTCATGACTATCAATCTGCCTCCCAAAAGCGTTTCTTCTTATCTTTACATTGAGGACTCCAATTCTTGGTTGTCCTGTTTCTGGCTCAATTTCCTTTGCGAGAAGTATAAAACCAGCACATGTTCCAAAAACAGGAAGTCCCTTCTCAATCTTTTCTCTAATTATATCAAGAAGGTTGAACCTTTTAAGTAATTTTCCAATTGTGGTTGATTCCCCACCTGGTATAATAAGCCCAGAAACCTCCTCTAATTCATCCCTTGTCCTTACTCTAACACCCTCAACTCCAATTTTATTCAGTATATTTAGATGTTCTCTTACATCTCCCTGAAGTGATAGAACTCCAATCTTCACTACATACCTCTTTTTTGAAGTAGCTCTTCCTCTTTTAGAGTCCTTATATCAATACCCACCATTGGTTCTCCGAGATCTTTAGAGACTTCCTTTAGTATTTCAGGTTTATCGTAGTATGTAACAGCATCTACAATTGCCTTCGCCCTTTTTCTTGGGTTTCCAGATTTAAATATTCCAGATCCAACAAATACTCCATCAGCTCCTAACTGCATCATAAGAGCAGCATCTGCTGGTGTTGCTATTCCTCCAGCAGCGAAGTTTACAACGGGAAGTCTTCCAAGTTCTTTCACTTCTATAACAAGTTCAAGGGGTGCTCCTATTCTCTTTGCTTCTGCCATGAGTTCATCCTCTGTCATAGATTTAATCTTTCTAATCTCATCCATAACTGCTCTCATGTGTCTTACCGCCTCAACAACATTTCCCGTACCTGCCTCTCCCTTTGTTCTTATCATTGCTGCTCCCTCAGCAATTCTTCTCAATGCCTCCCCAAGATTCCTTGCCCCACAAACAAATGGTATTTTGAATTTCCATTTATCTATATGATGCTCCTCATCAGCAGGAGTCAATACTTCGCTTTCATCAATGAAATCAACCCCAAGTGCCTCAAGTATCTGAGCCTCCACAAAATGTCCAATTCTAACCTTTGCCATAACGGGTATGGTAACAGATTTCATTATATCTTCAATAAGAGCAGGATCTGCCATTCTTGCAACTCCACCCTCTTTTCTTATATCTGCTGGAACCCTTTCCAATGCCATAACTGCCACTGCACCTGCCTCTTCTGCAATCTTTGCCTGTTCAGGATTTGTGACATCCATGATTACACCACCTTTTAACATATCAGCCAATCCTCTTTTGACTTTCACTGTACCATATTCTTTCATCTCTTTAACCTCCAATAAATAGTTTATCACCGAGAAAGAGTGAGGTCAATTAAGGTTAGTGAGGGATTAATCATCTCTATATATGATAATGGTTTTTGTGTCTCCTTCCCACTCAACATTAAATCCAAGACTCTCTGCAACAAATCTTAAAGGTATGAATGTTCTTCCATTCAAAATTATTGGATAAATATTCTCATTTTCAGGATCTATACATACAGTTTCATTGTTTAACAAAGCCTCCCTTTTTTCAATCCATAAAGTTAGAGTATTATCTTCAAACTTAACCACAATTTTCCTCTCTTCACCATACCACTCCACTTTACCGCCAAGTCCTTCCACTATAAACCTTAATGGAACAAAGGTTCTTCCCTCTTTTATAAAGGGAGGAAACTCAAGTTTATATACATTAGAACCTATCCATGCAGTGGTATCTCCAATCTTTAATATTATCCTCTTTCCCTCATAAACAATGTTTAGGTAGTATATGCTGGTATTCATTGAGAGGTCCCAGATCTTTATCTTAAATAAGTTTAATCCAGTGGATAGAGTTACTGGAAACTCAAATTTTTTATCTACCACTTTTACAGGTTGACCATTTATGTAAACAAAAGCATCCTCATTTATTCTCCCAGTTATAGTTATCTCTTTTTCATTGACCTTCTCTCCATCCTTTGGATGTATATATTCAATTTTTGGTGGAGTGGTGTCATAGTGCACCAATATAACCTTTTCGTTTTTGTTTCCTGCCATATCCTCTGCTGTTATTTTTACATAATAATTGCCATCTTTTATAGGATTTAGCTTTACATAGTATGTTTTTAAAAGCTTATTTTCAGATACTACACCCTTAATCTCCCCCGTTGAGACGGAGACATCTTTTAAATTCTCCTCACGAACTTTAAAGATTAAAAACCTTTTGCCATTCAGGTATTGTTCTTCTTTTGCGATAATTTCTGGAGATAGTTTATCCACAACTATATCTATCTCTTTTGAATCAACCTTTTTATCATTGACAAAACCCTCAACAAGGATTTTGTTTTCTCCTGTATTTAGACCTGTTAATTTAATAGAAGCACTTCCATCCTTTGCATAGTAAAATTTATCATTTATCTTTATATATCCATTTCTTAAAAATCCTATTTTAATATCTACACTCTCTTTATTTGTGTACCTAGGATACTCAATCTCAAGAGTTTTTAGATTCTCGTATAGATAACTTTCAAGGATTTTGAAGAATTCGTAAGTTTCACCAACATCTGATGGATTGAATGAGAAGTATATATTCCTGTTCTTTTCAACAGAGGCAAAAGTTCCATTCTCAAATGTAAAAATTGGTTTCTCTTTTGAAACAAAGGAACTTCCGTCACTTAGGGTAAAGGTTTTATCTTTAAATGAACCATCCAGTCCAGATATATCTCCCTTTGACTCCTTCAAATCCCTGATACCAAAATAGTTTACAGTCATTGAGTCAGGATTCTTATTGAATATTACAAAATTTACCATCCTCGTACTTGGAAACTTATCAGTTAATACATACTGATAATCTTTGAGATTTGTGTCCTTTGTAATTTTTTCAAAATCAGGAAAATCAAACTTAGAGGCAAATAGTTTTTTTGGTTTAAGGATTATATCCATTGATTTATCACTTTTTAGATCTATACTTTTCTTGAAGGGATAGAATCCCTGTGAATAAACTTCAAGGGTATATTTATCAGGTTCAAGGTTTTCAAATGTTCCACCACCAAAACCTTCTATCTCTTTATTTCCAATCTTAGCTGTGAAAGAGAGAGGAATTTTATTATTCTCTGAGCATACATTTATATTTAAGTTAACCTTAGAAGAAACAATCATGGTTTCTTCAGTGACCTCTCCCTTTTTTATGGTTATCTTCTTTTTCACACCCCTAACATTAATTGTGTAAGTTCCTGGAAGTAGAAAATACATAAACAGCCCTTCTTTTTGTGTTTTTCTTCTAATTCCCTTTTCTTCTATATAGACATCACCGTTATACAATTCTCCATTCTCTCTTTCAATATGGAGTTTTAGTAAGCCGTTGATACCTGTGTAATCAAGTGCAGTAAATGCTATACCCTTGGTTTGTTCCCATGTAGGTTCAATCTTTTCTGGAGGTGGGTCAAAGAAATCTTCAAAGGAGTTTAGTTCTATGGTAAAGGAAAGAGTTCCCATATCTCCATAAAACCAATCATCTGAATCACCGCTGGTTGTATAAAGATAGGAACTCTGCATTGGATAGTAGTCATAGGGTCCAGGGTAGTCATTATCATTTGGTGGTCCTGTGGTTTTAGCCATATCCTCCGCTATCCTTTCAAAAATTTCCTCATCAGGCGGAGGATTCTTTGTGTATCCCCACGGATACAGAATTAATTCTGAAAAACTATGATACGAGACCACAAGATTGAATGGATGTTTGTAGGCAAGATTTCTTATAGCCTGATTCTCTAACTCTGAGAAAGGATATGGACCCCTGTAGGTCTCTGATGATGTATTTCCAGATGAACCACTGAGTCCCCACATATAACCATAATTCCTGTTGTTATCCACACCAAATGTTCCGTCTCCATTATCTCTTCTATTCTTTCTCCACATTCTATCAACCTTCACAGAGTATGTGTGTCCGTCAGGATTGAGCATTGGAATAACCCATATTTCTATAGAATCCACCCATCTTTTTACTCTCTCGTCTCTTTTATAATTGGTAAGAAGGTAATCGATCAATTTTAGTGGTATCTCAACACTCATCCATTCTCTTGCATGATGACATCCTATAAAAAGTATCCTCTTGTTCTGTTCCTTACCAATTCTTACAGCCCAGATGTCTCTTCCCTCCAAAGTTTTGCCAATGGATTGGAGAGTGACAAGATCTGGATAATTTTCTTCATACTCCTTCAACTGAGCAGTTAGAGTTTCGTATGTATGATAGCCTTTTACTTCATCTCTAACAGTTCTTAAGGTGGTATGAGGAATAGATAGAGTTTGATTTCCAGAATACAGAGCAATATAACCATTTTTTGATTTCCCCACTATCTCAAGCCCTTCTATTTCATAAGAAGGTGTATCTTTCAATAGAACAATTCTTTTTTGTGCCCTACCTTCTATTTTAATGAAAGGGATAGAAAGGAGTAAAATTATAATAACAATTGCTGTAAATGGTTTTTTCATTATCTACTCCCTTCTATAAAACTTTTTATATCATAAAAATTAATTAAAAATGAAAATGACTTCTTTACATCATCTGGTAAGTTTGGACTGTATATTTTAACTCTATCTCCTACATTGACATAATCAAATATTTTCTCCACATCTTTGTTCTGAAGTCTTACACATCCCTGAGATACACTTTTTCCC
>JAGGSY010000039.1 GCA_021158845.1 Caldisericia bacterium | reverse complement strand
ATATAGAAGAGATGTGGAAGCTCTTGAAAAAAGTGATGTTATTCTGGCAGAAGTCTCCAAACCCTCCCTTGGTGTTGGATACGAAATTGCATTTGGAGAAAAGATTGGAAAGAGGGTTATCTGCCTCGTAAGGGAAGGAGTGCACCTTTCAGCTATGATAAATGGAAATCCGAACTTAACCTTAATAACCTACAGGGATAAAGATGATTTGACTGAGAAACTTTTAAGACTCTTTAATAAAGTTTGAATAGAGAAGGAAGCCATCCTTTCCACTACCTTTTACCTTATACATTGCCATATCAGCTTTCTTTATAAGTTCAATGGCATCAGTTCCATCCTGTGGAAATATGGAAGCGCCTACACTTACTGTAATATGATACAATTCTCCATTTACCCTTAGTGGCTCCCTGAAGCTATTTACAATTTTTCTTCCAATAGTTTCGGCGTCCTCTACTCTCTTTAAAATAGGAACGAGGACAAGAAACTCATCCCCACCCATCCTTGAGAGAATGTCACTCCTTCTAACACTCCTTCTTAACCTTTCAGCTGCCCTCACAAGCGCCCTATCACCCACATCATGGCCAAACTTATCGTTCACCTCTTTAAATCCATCAAGATCAAGCATCATGATGCAGACCATATGGCCGTATCTCTTTGAACTCTCTATAGCTGCTCTAAGAAACTCCATAAAGTGACTCCTGTTGGGTAAACCTGTGAGAATATCGTGTGTTGCCATGTATCTTAGTTTCTTCTCATATGCCTTCTTCTCTGTAATATCCCTAACAATCCCCTGTGTGGCAATTCCCTCCTTATAGGGAACATAAGTTACAGACACCTCCACATAAACTTTCCTTCCATGTTTATCAAGTGCCACAAATTCATACTTCTCAGGGACAGGCTCACCCCTCTTTAGTTTTCTTGCCCTCTCTTCTATTAATGGAAGACTTTCAGGCGCTATGAGCTTTCTAAAGTCCACCCTCCTTAACTCCTCTCTTGTGTATCCAAACATCTCTATAAATCTATTGTTCACAAATTCAAACCTGTTATTATACAGAATGTATATACCCTCAGACATCTTTTCCACAAGACTTCTATACTTAGATTCACTCTTCTTTAAAGCCTCTATTGCCTTCTTCTCTTTGGTTATATCCTCAGTTATCCCTATTTGAAAAAGGAATCTTCCATTTGAATCAAAGACAGGAGAGATGTAACTCTTCCCCAAAGGATTCTTCCATCTTTCCTCTTAAACCTTTTTTCAAACACAAAAACCTTCTTTTCCTTTATCATTTTCTCAAAAATATCAAGATTTCTCTCAACATCCTCTGGATGAGTATAGATACGCCAGTGTTTACCTATAAGTTCTTCTTTTGTGTATCCAACAAAGTTTCTGAAGTGGGAATTGCAGTCTATCAATCTTCCTTCTCTATCAACAAGGGTTATGCCCACTCCAGCATTCTCAAATATCACCCTAAACTTTTCCTCACTTTCTCTAAGAGCTTCCTCTGCCCTCTTAAGGTCTGTTATATCAAAGGCTAATCCTAAAACAATAGATTTTTCATTGTAAGATACCTTTCTTGCATAGATGTTCGCCCACCTCTCTCTACCATCTTTTGTAAGAATCTTTGTCTCATACTTTGATGGAACATCCTCCCCCAGAAGTCTTCTTCTTGCAAAATCCTTTACCATTTCTCTATAATCTGGATGAATAATCTCCCATAGCTTCATACTGAGGAGTTCTTCCTTTGAATACCCTGTAATATGTTCCATAGGGGGATTAACATATAGGTACCTCTCTCCGTCATGAATAAATATTGCAGATGGCGTTATCTCTGCAAGGAGACGGAAATGCTCTTCTCTCTCTTTAAATCTTTTCCTCCATCTCTTCTTCATTGAATTTCATAAGCTGGGTTTTAGAGAAACGAATCCCACTATTTTTGTGTTCAGAAT
>JAGGSY010000038.1 GCA_021158845.1 Caldisericia bacterium | reverse complement strand
AAGGGGTGATATTGACATAGTTCTTCCTGCCCTCTCCTTTTTAAAAATATTTTATAATAATGTAATCTCTTTTGTGGAAAAGATTAAAGATATAAAGAGACCCCCTGGTAGATGGGAGATACTATCTAAAAATCCTTTAATAGTGGTAGACAAGTGTAATACCCCTCCCTGCTTTGAAAAAATTATGGACCTTTTCCCTCTTGTCAAGAGAAGGATTCTTGTATTCTCATTCTTTGAGGAAGAGGATATAAGAGAGACCATAAAAATTTTTAATATAGTAAAGAAACTGTTTGACTTTGTTATAGTAACCTCAGATGATACAATGACAAAAACTCCCTTTATGTGTAATAGAGATTTTATGAAACTTCTTAAAAGATACGGTATTCCTTTTAAATTTATTGAGGACAGAAGAGAGGCAATTGAGTATGGTGTAAAGCTTACAAATAATTCTGATGGACTCTTCATCCTTGGAAGAGGGGATGAGAGTTTTATGCTTATTCGTGGAAATAGGGTAAAATATTCTGATGTGGAGACTGTAAAGGAGATAATTCATGGAATTAAGAGGAACTAAGATAGCAAGGATAATAGATGGAAACTTTTATGGAAAGGATGCAATGATTAGACATATATGTGTAAATTCTAAACTCTGTGGAAGGGATTTCTTATTCTTTGCCCTTAAAGGAAAAAGAACTGATGGTCATTTATATATTGAGGATGCAAAAATTCATGGATCACTGGGTGCGGTGGTGGAGAAAAAAGTAAAAAAACCAGAGGAATTTTTTATAATAGAGGTTAAAGATACCCTCTCTTCCTTAAAAAAGATTGGTGCATTTGTAAGGGATAGGATTGATAGTGTTATTGGAATTACTGGAAGTGCAGGGAAAACAACCACTAAAGAGATGATCTTTAGCGTTCTTTCCTCCACAATCAAAACATTGAAAACAGTGGGAAATTATAATACAGAAATTGGTATTCCCATATCCATATTTGAGTACACCGATGAAAAAATATTTGTATCTGAAATTTCTGCTCAAACTTCTGAAGAGATAGAGGAAATTCTAAAGATGGTTAGACCTGATATAGGAGTTGTAACAAACATAGGATACTCACATACAGAGTTTCATAAGGATCTTGATGGTGTCTTTAAGGCAAAGAGTAAACTTGTTTTGTCTCTTCCAGAGAATGGAATTTTGTTTCTCAATGCAGATGATCCAAATGTGTTAAAAATGAAGGATATAAGAAAGGTAAAGACAATAACATACGGAATAAAGAAAGGAGATATAACAGCAAAGGATATAGAGATGGACATAGAAGGGACAAGGTTTCGTTGTGAAGGAGAAGAGTTTAAACTCAGAACCTTTGGATATCCATTTATCTATTCATCTCTTGCCGCAATCTCTGTTGGACTGGAATTTGGTATATCCATAGAGAGGATAAGGGAGAGCCTTAGAAATTTCTCTCCTATGTGGGGAAGGATGGAAGTTGAAAAGAAAAATGGAGTTATCTTTATTAAAGATTATTACAACTCCAATCCATCATCTGTGAAGGAATTGATAACAAGTATTGATAGAGTAAGAGGTGAAAGGAGGGTTATATATGTTCTTGGAGATATGCTGGAACTTGGAGAAAAGGAGGAGATGCTTCACAGAGAAATTGGAAAATTTGTAAACTTAAAGGAAGATGATTTAGTTTTAACTTTTGGAAATCTATCAAGATATATCTCTGAGGAAGTTAAAAAGAGAGGGTTGAATAGTAAACACTTCGACTCAAAAGACAATTTAAGAGAATTTCTCTTGAAAATTATTAAAGAGGGAGACATAGTGGCAATAAAAGGTTCAAGAGGAATGCAAATGGAGGAAATCTTATGTTAACTTCAATCCACTTCTTTCTCTCATTTTTAATCTCTCTATCTTTATACCCAATCATCATAAAAATTCAGAAGAGAAGAGGAAAGGGTCAAATAGTTAGAGAGGAAGGACCCAAAAAACACCTATCAAAAACAGGAACACCAACTATGGGAGGAATACTTTTTTTATTACTTCCCTTTCTCTCATATCTATTCATTAAGAAGGATCCACTGGTCAACAATCTTTTCATCTTTGTACTATTAGAGGGAAGTATAGGTTTTGTAGATGATCTCTTAAAGATAATAAAAAGAAACTCCACAGGTCTTCTTGCAAGGTGGAAACTTTTATTCCAAACTCTATTTGCAATACCTTTCATACTTTACATACAAAAAAATGTGGGAACAAGGATTCTTATACCCTTCTCTCTTTCATATATAGATTTAAGTTACCTCTTCATCCCTTTCCTTCTCTTTGTCATAGTTGGAGGAATTAACAGCTTCAATCTTACAGATGGTCTTGATGGACTTCTTGGAGGTTTATCTTTAATCCTTTTACCATTTTACCTTACATTCTTCTCAGAAAAAGAACCGTTGTTTATCATCCTTATTGTTCTTTCAGGAACACTTATTGCATTTTTGTGGTACAATTTTCACCCAGCACAGATATTTATGGGAGATACAGGTTCAATGATACTTGGTTCCATATTTATGGGAGTCTCTGTCATATTGAGGGTAGAACTATTCCTTCCAATCTTAATGTTTATATTTATAGTTGAGACCCTTTCAGTAATAATACAGGTGTCTTATTTTAAATGGACAAAGAGAAAGTATGGAGAGGGCAAGAGGATATTTAGAATGGCACCTATACATCATCACTTTGAACTGATGGGAATACCTGAAGAAAAAATTACCCTTAGATTCTGGATTATCCAGTTTCTTCTACTGATTGTATCTATTCTTTTAATTGGAGGTAAATAGATGAATCTTTTAAATAAAAGAGTATCGGTTATTGGTATAGGTTCCACCAAATTCTCTGGTTTTTACGCTGCACTTCTTGCAAAAAAAGAGGGAGCAAAGGTTTTTTTAAGCGAGAAAAGGGGGGAGGAGAGATTTAAAGATTTAATAGAGGACCTAAGGAAGGAAGGAGTTGAGTATGAGTTTGGGAAAAACTCTGAAAGAATCCTAAACTCAGATCTTATAGTGGTAAGCCCTGGAGTTCCCTTAAACATCCCAGTTTTGAAAGAGGCAAGAGAGAAAGGAATAGAGATAATTGGTGAACTTGAGTTTGGATTCAGATTTATAAATGGAGAAGTTATTGCCATAACTGGCACATCCGGAAAAAGCACCACCACCACCCTTACGTATCTATTCCTCAAAAATTCTGGTCTACCGGTGACTATTGGTGGTAACATTGGGATACCGCTCTCCAAGATTGTAATGGATAAGAGAGACGGAATATTTGTGCTTGAGGTCTCCTGTTTTCAACTTGAAACAATAAAAAGATTTAAACCTCATGTGGTGATATTTGTAAGTTTCCATGAAGACCATTTGAATAGATACTCCACAATGGAAGAGTATCTTGAAGTAAAGAAGAGGACCTTTATAAATCAAACAGATAAAGATTATGCAATATTAAACTACGACGATAAGACTGTAAGAAATCTCTCCAATAATATAAACTCAAGAGTTCTTTTCTTTTCAACAAAGAAAGAGGTGGAAGGAGCGTATCTAACAAATGGAAAACTTCTAATTCAATTTGACAATATAAAAAAAGAAATAATTGATTCCAAAGATATACTGTTAAGAGGGGAATTCAACATAAGGAATATACTTGGAGCATCTCTTGGAGCTTATATTATGGGTGCAAAGGTTGAAGCCATAAGAAAGACACTTAAGGATTTTAAAGGACTTGAACATAGACTCCAGTATGCTGGAAGGATAAAGGGTATAACATTTATAAATGACTCCAAATCAACAAAACCTGAATCAACTATAGCAGCACTTTCAGCCTTCCCAAAGGGAAGAATTATCCTCCTCCTTGGTGGCAGTAGTAAAAAAACAGATTTTCACAAACTTATAAATTTTTCTGTGGATAGAGTAAAGTATATTCTTTTAATGGGAGAAACTGCTCCTGAAATTGAAAAGATACTTAAGGAGATAGGCTTCAAGTCTTACAAAAAGGTAAAAAATTTGAGGGAAGCTGTTGAAGTGGCTCTCAACATAGGTGAAAAGGGAGACTTCTTCCTTTTATCTCCAGCTTGCGCAAGTTTTGACATGTTTGTGGACTTTGAGGACAGAGGAGAGAAGTTTATAAAAATCGTGGAGGAAATGAGTGAGAAAAAATCCTGATCTTCTTTTGATCCTAATGGTAGTTGTGCTTTACATATTCGGAATCCTCTGGCAGTTCTCTGCCTCATCTGTGGATTTTTTAAAGTATGGAGAATTCACCTCCTTTAAGAGATACCTCATTCATGTAGCAATATCAATATCTGCTCTGATTCTATTTATTATAGTTCCATTGAAAACCATAAAGAAATTCGCAAAACCTCTATTTATAATTTCCCTTTTACTTCTTGTTCTTGTCTATATACCCGGTCTTTCCTTAAGAAGTGATTACAGAAGATGGATTATTATAGGGAGTTTCTCCTTCCAGCCATCAGAACTATTTAAACTTGCGTTAATAATTTATTCCTCCTATGTTCTATCCAGTGAATACTTTATATGGAAAAAATGGAGATACCTCTTTCCCCTGATACTCTACTCAGGGATAGGAATACTTCTAATAGTTTTTGAAAAAGATCTTAGCACAGGTGCATTAACCTATCTAATATTACTCTCAATGCTCTACATAGGAACATGGAATAAGAAACATTTTCTTGTTCCCTTGAGTGTTTCATTACTATTTCCTGTTATGGTTAAACTAAACAGATCTTGGTGGGAAAGAATAATATACACTCTTCAACCCTTCAAATACAACACAGATAAAAGCTATCAAATAGCACAATCACTTATAGCTATAGGTTCGGGAGGTATCTTTGGAAGAGGATACATGATGGGAAAACAGAAATTTGATTATATCCCTTATGTATCCAAGGATTTTATATTCTCACTCATATGCGAAGAGTCAGGTCTCACAGGAGGGTTAATAATTATAATACTTATATTGGGTATCCTTATAAGAGGTTACAGGGTATCGGTAAAAGCAAAGGATCCCTTTATCAAATTTCTATCCTTTGGAATCACTACCCACATAGTTTTACAATCCTTTGTGGTTATAGGGGTAAACATAGGCCTTCTTCCAGTAACAGGTCTCCCATTTCCATTCTTAAGTTATGGAGGTACTGCACTACTGATAAATGGAATAGAGATGGGACTACTTATAAACACATCAAGGGGGATATCATGAGAATGATAATTGCATCAGGTGGCACTGGTGGACATCTTTACCCTGCCATCCTTATTGGAAAGGAACTCGAAAGAATTGGGTGGGAAGTGTTATTCACTGTAGGTAAAAGAGAAACGGAATTAAGAATAGTGAAAAGCATGAATGTAAACTATAGGGTTCTACCACTTACTCCTCCATCAAATCGTTTTTTCCATTACCCCTCAATACTTATCTCTCTATTCACAGCATTCAATGTAATAAGAAGCTTCAAGCCAGAGAGCATCTTAGGAACAGGAAGCTATACTGCATTTCCCATGCTTTTCTGGGCTAAGATTCTTAAAATTCCAATCTATCTTCATGAACAGAACACAATACCGGGAAAGGTTACAAAAATTTTTTCAAAATACGCAGAAAAAGTTTTTATTTCTTTTCCTGAAACAAAAAAATACATTAAAAATAGGAAGAGTGTTTTCACCGGTTTACCTGTAAGAGAAATTGATGTTGAATCAGACTGTAGTAGAATATTGGAAGAGATACAATTAGATAAAGATAAACCTATCTTTTTAGCCTTTGGGGGAAGTCAGGGTTCATATGTGTTACTTAAAATGCTTAAAGAAGTAGAAAAAGAAATTCAGAAGATGAATCTTCAGGGAATAATTATAAAGGGAAATGTAAAACTTTCTTTTAAATATGCCTTCCCTCATGTTTTAAAGGAGTATGTATATAATATGCCTTCTTATTACAAAATATCAGACTTCGTAATAGCAAGAGGTGGTGCCTCCACCATATGGGAATTGATAAATGCAAGAAAGCCTGCCATAATAATTCCAATAAAGGGAAGTCTTCATCAGCTTAAAAATGCGTTATTTTTTAAAGAATTAGGTGGGGGATTTGTGGTTGAGGAAGGAGATACACACTCTCTTATAACTTCCATATCTTACCTTCTTCATGAAAGAGAGAAATTTATAAAGAATCTTGAATCTTTCAACATACCAGACTGGAAAGCGATTTTAAAAAAGGAGATGAGAGATGCTTGATGTGAAAAATATACATCTAATAGGCATAGGGGGGGCAGGAATGACATCTCTTGCAAACATTTTGGTAGAGGCAGGATACAATGTCAGTGGCTCTGATATAAAAACTTTTTCAAAAAGTAAGGAACTGGAAAAGAAGAGAGTAAAAATATATATAGGGCACTCAGCTTCTAATATAGACAATTCTGATTTAGTGGTGTTCTCCTCGGCGATACCTGAATCTAACATTGAAATTATAGAGGCAAGAAAGAGAGGAATTCCATCTCTTCACAGAATGGATATGATAACTCTTCTGTTTAGAGAAAAAGACATAATAGGAGTTGCAGGAACACATGGGAAAACCACAACCACTTCCATGATCTCAAAAATGCTTATTGATAATAAAATAGATGCATCCTTCTATGTAGGTGGAGAAAGTAAAGATGTCCCCTTCGGCAGTCATTTTGGGAAGGATAGATATCTGGTTCTTGAAACAGACGAACATGATCTATCCTTTTTAAAGATAACTCCATATATCCCAGTTGTTTTAAATGTTGATAGAGACCACTTAAGCATGGATGGGCCTTTTAAAGGGAACTTCTCCCTTTTAAAGGATGCCTTTAAAAGATTTATGGAGAGTAGTTCCTCCCATAAGGTTATACTAAACCTTGATGACGATTTTCTAAAAGATTACTCAAAAACCGCAAAAACAGAGGTTCTGTCTTTTTCATTAAAGGATAGAAATGCCACTTTGTTTGCAAAAAATATTGAAATTAATGGGTTAAACACATCCTGTGACATCTTTTTAAATGGAAAAAATGTTGGAAGATTAAAATTAAAAATACCCGGAGAAAAGAATATTCTTAATGCAATGGCTTCCTTTCTTGTGGGATACCAGCTAAACCTCCAACCAGAAGAGATACTCCTCTCTCTTTCAGAGTTTAAAGGAACAAAAAGAAGATTTGAGATTCTTTATGATGAAAAATTCACCATTATAGATGACCATGCAGATCATCCAACAGAGATAGAAGTTACTCTAAAAACCGCAAAGGAGGTCTTTAAAGATAGAAGAATAATTCTTGTGCTTGAACCACATAGATACTCAAGGGTAGCTATGCTCTTTAAAGAATACGCAGAAAGTATTAGGGAAGCAGACATTGTCTTTCTTCTCCCACTGGATCCAGCAGATGAGAGAGAAATTAGCGGTATAAATACAGAGAAGATCTACACTGAGGCAAAATTTCTGTATCCTGATAAAAAAATATACTATCTTGAATCTGAACATGTTATAAAAAATCTGGTAAACTTAATTAAGAGAGATGATGTTGTTATATTTATGGGTCCAGGGAAAATCAAAAATCTTGCCAAGGAGTTCTTAGGTGAAATTAAGTGAGGATACATTCTTGAAATTTGTTAAGGGTAAGGTTATAAGAGATGCTGAATTAAAGAATTTTACTACATTTAAAGTTGGTGGTAAGGTTGACTTCCTGATAATACCACAGGATGAAGAAGATATAAGAGTTACACTATCAATAGCAAGGGATAAAGACATTCCTCTTTACATAATTGGGAATGGGTCAAATCTTCTTGTATCAGATGAAGGTGTTAGAGGAATAGTAATAAGAATATCAAAGATAAACTTTAACAGATTCAATCTTAAAGGATCTGTTCTTAAATCTGAAAGTGGTGTACTTCTATCAAAACTTATCTCCTATACTGTAGATCAGGAACTTTCAGGAATGGAATCTCTACTTGGAATTCCAGGTACTCTTGGAGGAGCTATAACCATGAATGCAGGAACAAACGGCTTTTCCATATCTCAAATTCTTAGAGAAATAAAGGTTATGGATAAAAATGGAAAGATTAAAGCGGTAGAAAAAGAAGAATTAGGTTTCTCCTATAGGTCCTCTAAGATAATGGAGAAGAAACTAATAATTCTTGAAGCAGTAATGGAACTCAAAAAATTCAAGAGAGACTTGATAAATGAAAGTTTAAAGAGAAACTTTGAGAAAAGAAAGAAGACACAACCATATTCATATCCAAATGCCGGGTGTATATTTAAAAATCCAGAGGAGAAACAAGCTGGATGGTTAATAGAAAGAGCAGGATGTAAAGGTTTGAGAATTGGAGGAGCAGAAGTTTCTACAAAGCACGCCAATTTCATAGTAAATAGAGGAAACGCTACATTTAATGATATTATTAAAG
>JAGGSY010000037.1 GCA_021158845.1 Caldisericia bacterium | reverse complement strand
TAACTAACCTCCCCATAAATGTTTATTGTCTGTCATATCTCATCGAAAATTCTCATCCTTGAATTTAATCTCTTTATATTTTATACTTAAGTGATTATGAGAAAAGACATTTCTGGAAGTTACAGGGTTTTAACAAGGAATGATTTTGGTTACTGGGAAGAAAAGGTGGTTGTTTTTCTCTCTAAAACTTTTGATGCCAACTCAAAGATAATAGTTGATTGGGAAATTATAAATTTTATAGATGCACCGGACGAAGTGTTTGCATCAATAATAAATCGTATCCCGATTAATAAGATCTTTGAACTGGATGTAAGGGATACATTTTCAAGAGATGAAAGAAAGGCTATCATATCGCTTATAAAGATAAAAGAAGGTGAAGAAACAGGTATCAGAAGAGTTAAAAGACTCATAAATAAAGTGAGACTTTCAAAAAATTCTACATTTTCAAGGAAGTTAATACTTTATTTACTTGAAAAGAAAAACTCCAGCTCCTCGTTACCTCACCGTTCCCTCTTTGAAGGGTACGATTAATATGAGGCAACGAAGGAGCCAGAGCAATTTTATTTATACCAAAAAGTGGGTTTCGTTGCAAATATTTTCTTAGATTTCTTCCTTTTCCTCTATTTTCTTTTTCCAGAATTTCTTTGATTCTTTACTTATTTCAACACCTGGAGGCGCAAATAGAACTACATAGTTTGCTATCTTCTCTGTAGTTCCATCCATTGCATAGACACCACCAGTAACGAAGTCAATGAATCTTCTCGC
This sequence comes from Caldisericia bacterium, assembly GCA_021158845.1. Taxonomy (NCBI): domain Bacteria; kingdom Pseudomonadati; phylum Caldisericota; class Caldisericia; species Caldisericia bacterium. The sequence goes on along the minus strand of JAGGSY010000037.1, from coordinate 285 downwards.
AAGTTCTCTGTCTGTTTCTTCAAAGTTTATAACTACAGGCCTACCAGATTTTAGATCGTCTATAACCCTCTGAGCTTCATCAAAAGACTTCGGTTCAATCACGATTAATTTCATTCCGTCCACCTCATCTGTAATTGAGATTTCACTTTCTTCCTCTGTATCACTTATTTCCTTAATTTCCTCCTCAAATCCAAACATACGTTTCAATTTCTCAAAAAATCCCACAGCATCCTCCTTTATTCTTTTATAATATCCTTTCCTAAAAATTCAAACAGTTTCTTATTC
>JAGGSY010000036.1 GCA_021158845.1 Caldisericia bacterium | reverse complement strand
AAAAAGGAGGAAAGAGCAATGATCAATGATGTGGGAGGAACAATTAAACAAAAACTAAATGAACTCATGGAGAAGGACAAGAGTATCGAATCTCTTGTGGTGGTGAGTAAAGATGGACTTCCTATTTCCTCTACTCTTCCAGTTGAAGAGGAGGAGAAAACAGCAGCAGTTTCTGCATCTCTTATAATGCTTGGTGAGAGAGCAATAGAGGATTTTAGGAAGGGAACATTTGAGGAGATTATTACAAGAGGCACAGAAGGTTATATAGTTATAGTAAATCTCAATCAATCCTCTGCCCTTCTTGCTGTATTACACAAGGAGGCTAAGCTTGGTCTTATAAGATTTGAGTTAAAGACTCTTTCAAAGTCTATAGCGGATATTCTCGGTGGTTTCTAATCATATAGTAAAATGAGGCAAGGGAAGATCTCTCGTTGAGTGAAGTCCCGGAGGTAGTTTTAAAAGTGCTGGAATGTAGTTAACTATTACAGTGGATGTCCCTATATCTCCATGAATCCCTCCTTCAATCTTGAGATCAATATCTGGAACTCCTTTTATTCTTATTCTGTCAAAGGATTGTTTTTCTCCAATCGCCATCCTTAGGATAAGAGTTACCTCTCTTCCATCCCAGGAGATACCTTTTGCAACTTGATGTTGCCCTCTTACAAGTCCTTTCTTTATTTTAAGGTAATCTGTTTCAAGATCCTCCTCAGCAATTACAGGTTCAAGGCTATTTTCCATCTCTTTAATTTTCCAGCCAAGGGAATCAAAGATATAAGTTAGTGACTCAGGCAGTCCAATGTGTCCGATCTTTCCATCTCTTTTTAATTTATCAAATTCTTCTTTTGATAGAGATGCTCCTATTTTTAATTGAAGTTGTTTTCTCCTCTTTGAAGCATCAAGGTACCTTTCTGCAGTGATTTTTTCTATATCTCTCGAAGCAGTGGTTATAAAAGAGACAAGGGTGTCAAGTACAAAACCAGGGTTAATTCCAGCACCAAGAATCCTAACTCCATTCTCTTTTGCTATTTTATCCAGCATTTCTGCTTCCTTTTTATGAAAATGAAAAGGATAGAAGAGTTCCTCGCATGTGGATATTACATTGAAACCAGCTTCCATTATTTCTTTAAACTGTGGGAGGGTTGTTTTCAAGAAGGAGGAGGTGGAGTGAACAACGACATCAGCTTCTTTAATCTTTTTTATACTATCCACCACATTCACTCCCAGTTTCTCCTTACCAATTAATTTACCGAGATCTCTTCCCACAATATCTGGATTTATATCCACTCCACCGACAACTTCAAAGTTTCTCTTTAAAAGCGCTGTTTTAAGTATCTCTCTCCCAATGGTTCCAAGACCGAAAAATACAAGTTTATACATTACTCTTCTCCTTTTTCCTTAAACTCTGAAGATAGTATATGGCTATGGCAATCAAAACACCGATTATATCAGTTTTAAATCCAGGAATTATCAATAAAACTGCTGATATAAATAATGCTATTCTTTCATAGAATCTCAAATTAGTTGATAGAAAACCTATGGTTGATGCGGCGAGTATAACAACTCCTATAAATGCTGTAACTATCGCTAATATGGCGGGAAGTAATTGGAAATTCACTCCAAGAAGTATTGGATTGTAGGCGAACACAAAAGGTACTAAGTATCCTGCTAAGGCGATTTTAAAAGCTGTGAATCCTGTTTTAAATGGGTCTGAACCAGCTATCCCACTTCCTGCATAAGCTGCAAGCGCTACAGGAGGAGTAACATCTGCAAGGATTCCATAGTAGAAGACAAACATGTGTGCTATAAGCATTGCCATTTTTGGTTCATAGTGCGTAAGAAATGGTGCAAGAGCTGGCGCTGTTATAATAGCCATAAGTATATAAGTTCCAGTGGTTGGAATTCCCATACCAAGAATTATGCATGCAATCATTGTAAATAGAAGTGTAAACGCCATGGCATTTGGAAGTCTTAAGAATGGAATAACTGCACCAATAACTCTGTTTATGGCATTTGTTACATTTGTAGCAAGTGATACAACTGCATTTGCAAATTTTAGGGCAAGACCAGTCAATGTTGACATTCCTGCTATATAACCTGCAGTGGCACATGCTGCAACTACTGGAAGTGCATTGTATGCACCATTTTCAAACCCATCCACTACTATAAATGCCGTGTCCTTAAGAACAGTGCCAATTTTTTTAAGTCCATCACTCACAGGGTTTGTTACTTCAGGAGGAGACTTCCATATATAAAAAATAAGTCCAAGAATTGCCGATAAAATTCCCGAAAGGAGTGTAGCAATTAGTATGTGAAGGTTTATAGCTGGATGGAATATTAGAAGGAAGAAGAAAGCTATGGGAATGTATATTGATATGTATAAGAATAGATTTTTGATTCTTTCCTCATACCTTTTTGTAAGCAGTTTTGCTATATCTCCAAGAAAGCTTACAAGGATTGTTGTAACAACTGTTGAGAAAGCTGCATCCTGAACGCTAAATCCCATAATAAGTTTATAAAGGAGAACGATAATAGGTGTTAGTAGGTATCCCTTCTCCTGCAGTAGTTCCTTAAGGTTTGGAATTTCCTCTTTTCTCAGTCCTCTTAAACCCAATCTTTTTGCCTCAAAGTGGACAGAGAAGAAGACTCCAGAGTAGTAAAGTAAAGATGGAACTATCGCTGCTGCTACAATCCTCAAATATGGAACTCCTATAAACTCTGACATTATAAATGCTGCTGCCCCCATAATGGGTGGCATAAGCTGTCCACCAGTGGAAGCAGTTGCCTCTACTGCTCCGGCAAAGTGCGGTTTATACCCAGTTTTTTTCATTAAAGGAATTGTAAAAGAGCCTGTTGTAACAACATTTGCTACAGAGCTCCCACTTACTGTTCCCATGAGGCCACTGGATATAACTGCAACTTTTGCAGGTCCTCCAATTGCTCTTCCAGTTAACGCCCTTGCAATGTCTATAAATAATTCACCAAGCCCTGTTTTTTCTGATAATGCACCAAACAAGAGAAAGGCGTAGACAAATTTTGTAGATACAGATATAGGCACTCCAAACATTCCATCAAGAGTATAGAATAAATGATCAACAACACGGGTAAATGGATATCCTCTGTGAGCGAAGAATCCAGGGATATATCTACCAAAAAGTGCGTAAAGAATAAAAATTGTAGCAATGAGAGGAAGGGGAATTCCTGTTATTCTTCTTGCTCCCTCAAGAACAAGGATAACGGCAAAACTTGCAACAATAAGATCAAGAGTTGTAGGAAGTCCAGCTCTTAGAACCAGTTGTTTATAAAAGATCACAGGATAGAGAAAGACAAGCACAATAAGAATTGCAAGGATCATATCATAAATAGGTATTGTATCTTTTCTTCCTTTTTTGAATGGAGGGACGAGTAGAAATATTAAAAGCATTGCAAAGCCTACATGTATTGGTCTTTGAATCTGTGGTGGAAAAAGACCAAATCCTATTGTGTAGAATTGGAAGACAGAAAAGGCTATGGCTATCAATTTAACAATAAGATAGGCTATCCCCTTTAATTTTCTTCTTCTTGCACTTATCTCATATTTTTCAAGGAGTTCCTCAGTCTTTTTCTCATTCGCCATAAGTTACCTCCTGAGGGTTATGATAACTCTTCTTGTACCAAACATCTTGGAAAGGTTATACTCCTTTCCTTTTATATAAAGTTTGAAATTCCACTCCTTTACAATACCGTAATTTATCTCTTTAAAAGGCCTATTCATGTTAACTAATTTAAATTTATCTTTCTCCATAATGAGTTTCTCTTCCCCCTCTGTTTCAGTTGGGAGTCCTGCACTTGAATATGAGAAATCTGTTTCGTAGAGTACTATGTCACCGTCTTCAATTCTATAATATTCATATACTGGAGATAGAGAGACTGAGTGGATGAAACTTATTTCAAATGTATCTTTGTCTTCAACATTGAAAGATAAAAGCGTTTTACCTGTTTTCGCATCTACTATCAATAGATTTTTATGAAATTTATAAAATGAAAAATAAATACCTACAATTAATAAAACTAATATTAAAAGAGCTGATTTTAACTTCATTTAAAAAAGAGGGGGTGAAATCACCCCCTAATAAGCATGTTAGTGTATTAGTCCCTTCTCCTTATAATACTTCTCTGCTCCTGGATGAAGAGGAATAGCAACACCATCAAGAGCTGTTTCGAGTGTTATATCTTTACCCTTTGCGTGAACTTTCTCTACAAAGTCCCTGTGTTCCCATAATGCCTTTGTTACATTGTAGACAAGATCCTCATCTAAATCAGCATCACATACCCATTGTGCAAGACATGTAACTGTTGTAACATCCTCATCCTGTCCTTTGTATGTTCCTGCTGGAATAGTTGCTGGTGCATAGTATGGAACCTCCTTTACAAGCTTTTGGACCATTTCTGGTGTAATGTTTACAAGGACAATATCCTTTGTGGTAGCAAGGGATACAATACTTGATGTTGGATACCCTGCTGTTACAAATGCAGCATCAATTCTTTCATCTTTGAGTGCGTCAGTTGCTTCTGAGAATGACATATACTGTTCGTCAATATCATCGTATGTTATTCCATGAAGATTAAGTATTGTTCTTGCATCAACCTCTGTTCCACTTCCAACATCACCAACGGCTACCTTCTTTCCCTTTAGATCCTCAACGGTTTTTATTCCAGATTTCTTTAAAGCAACTATCTGAATTGTTTCTGGATAAAGAGAAGCGATAACTCTCAAATTCTTGATTGGCTCCTTATCTTTGAATATCTCTGTTCCTGTATAAGCCCAGTAAACAACATTATTCTGTGCAAAGGCAGATTCAATCTCATGTTTTCCAATTAAGTTACAGTTTGCCACAGATGCTCCACTTGTCTGTGCTGTGGCCACAACATCCACATTATCATAGTCTGCAAAGTTTGATACAACCTGTGCAATTGCTCCTCCCACTGGGAAGTATGTTCCTCCAGTTCCTCCAGTTGCAATTCCAAAAAATACCTTCTTTACACCCTCCTCCTCTTGTGGTTTCTCTTCCTTAGGGGCACAGGCAGAGAAGAAAGACAGAGAAACCAAACTTACAACCAACATCAAAATTAACAGTATCCCAATTGCTCGTTTGGAGATAATCATCACTCCACCTCCTTGAATTTGTTTTGACAAAATTATATATTTTTTACCTGAATCTGTCAAATGCCAATCCATGGTTGACAAATCCGACTTTTTAATGTAAAATTTTTCTTGAAATTAGCACCTAAAGGTTTTGAGTGCTAAAAAAGGAGGTGATATGACTAAAAGAGAGGATCTTACACCTTATCTTATTGAAGTTATAAAGGATAAGGAGAGAAGGATAAAGGAGCTTAAGGAGGAGATTAGAGCTCTTTCCTTTCTTATCAAGAAGGAAAGGAGAGATTTCCAGTATTTTCAAAGAAAAATTGAAAGAGAAGAGGAAAAAAGAAAACTGACCCAGAGAGGCGAAATAATTTCTTCTCTCCTTAACATACTTGATAGTTTTGAAGGAGCAAAGATGAATTTTAAAGACGAGAAATTAAGGAAAGGATTGGAGCTTATAGAGAAACAATTTATAGATTTCTTAAGAAATGAGGGCGTTGAGGAAATTGGAAAAACAGGAGAACCCTTTAATCCTAATCTTCATCAGGTTGTCTCCATAGATTTAACCAACGATGAAGAAAAGGATGGTAAGATAAGCGTTGTTTTAAGAAAGGGTTACAAGATAGGCGATTTACTCTTAAGACCAGCTTATGTCAAAGTATATAAGAAGGAGGTGAACTAAAATGGGAAGAATTATAGGAATAGACCTTGGTACATCTAACTCTGCTGCTGCAGCTATCGTTGGTGGAAAACCAACAATAATACCTGCTGCAGAAGGAACATCTCTTGGAGGAAAAACTGTTCCCTCTGTGGTTGCATTTACTAAGGATGGACAACTCCTTGTGGGAGAACCAGCGAGGAGACAGATGGCTCTAAATCCTGAAGGAACAGTTACAGGCATAAAGAGAAAAATGGGAACAGACTATAAGGTAAAGATATTTGGAAAGGAATATACACCTGAACAAATATCAGCTTTCATTCTGCAGAAGATAAAAAGAGACGCAGAGGCTTTTCTTGGGGAAAAGGTTGAAAAAGCCGTGATAACTGTACCTGCATATTTTAATGATAACCAGAGGCAGGCTACAAAGAATGCAGGAAAGATTGCAGGACTTGAGGTTGTAAGACTTATAAATGAGCCTACCGCTGCAGCTTTTGCATACGGACTTAACAAAAGTGAAGAGGAATTGAAGATCCTTGTTTTTGATTTTGGTGGTGGAACCCTTGATGTGACTATAATGGATTTTGGAGAGGGAGTGTTTCAGGTTATATCAACTGCAGGTGATACCAAACTCGGTGGAAGAGACATGGATGAGGCATTGATGAATTATGTTATTGAGCAATTTAAAAAAGACACAGGAGTTGATTTAAGAGAGGACAAGCAAGCTCTTCCAAGGTTGAGAGAAGCAGTGGAGAAGGCAAAAATTGAACTTTCCAGCGTTCTTGAAACAGAGATAAATCTCCCGTTTATAACAAGTATTGGAAATGAACCAAAGCACCTTGTTATGAGGATTTCAAGAGCTCTACTTGAGGAACTTGTGAAACCGATAGTGGAAAAATGTAGAGATCCTTTAACCCGTGCTCTTGAAGATGCTAAACTTGAACCAAAGGATATAGATAAGATAATCCTTGTGGGTGGACCTACAAGGATGCCTATTGTTCAAAAGTTCATTGAAGATTTCTTTGGTAAACCCCCTGAGAGAGGAATTGATCCAATGGAGTGTGTAGCAACTGGAGCAGCCATTCAAGCGGGGATAATAGAGGGAAGTGTTAAGCAGGAGATAGTGCTTCAGGATGTCACACCCCTTACCCTTGGAATTGAGACCCTTGGAGGAGTTTTTACAAAGATGATAGAAAGAAATTCCCCTATACCTATAAAGAAAACTCAGATCTTCACAACTGCAGCAGATAATCAAACCTCTGTAGAGATTCACATACTTCAAGGAGAGAGACCTCTCGCCAAAGACAATGTTTCCCTTGGAAGATTCATACTTGATGGAATACCACCTGCTCCAAGAGGTGTTCCAAAGATAGAGGTAACATATGAGATAGATGAGAATGGAATACTCCATGTAACTGCAAAGGATCTTGGAACCGGTAAAAGCCAACACATAACAGTGACGAATGCTGTAAAGCTTTCTGAAGAAGAGGTGGAAAGAATGAGAAAAGAGGCAGAAAAGTTTGCAGAGGAGGATAAAAAGAGAAAGGAAGAGATAGAGTTAAGGAATACTGCTGATCAGATAATTTACACTGGAAGGAAGACTCTCAGAGAGAACAAGGATAAGGTGAGTAAAGATGTCTATGAGAATGCTGAGAAAAAGATTAATGAACTTGAGAAACTCCTTAAAGAAAACAAGATGGATGAGGTAAAAAAGAAGATTGATGAGGTAAATAAGGCGCTTGCAAAGATTGGAGAGGAGATATACAAGAAAACTCAAACGCAACAGAAACCACCAGAAGACAAAAATAAAAAGGATAAAGGAGACGATAAAGGAACCATTGACGGAGACTACGAAGTTAAGTAATGAAAAAGGATTATTATGAGATACTGGGGGTGGATAGGAATGCCACCCCCGAGGAGATAAAGAGGGCATATAGGAGACTTGTAAAGAAGTATCATCCTGATTTACACAAAGACGATCCAGAAGCTGCCAAAAAGATGGCAGAGATAAATGAGGCATACGAAGTTCTTTCAGATCCAGAGAAGAGAAAGAGATACGATATGTATGGATCCGCTGATATACCAACTGGTGGATTTTCCTATGACCAGGAAAGACCTTTCGGTGATTTCTTTAAGGATTTTGATTTTGGATTTGAGGATATATTTGATACATTCTTTGGTGGTTTCGGTACAACAAGAGAAAGAAGAAAGGAAAGGGTAAGAAGGGGAGGAGATTTATATTACAGACTAACCATAGATTTAATAGATGTTTTGAAGGGGGCTGAAAAAGAAATAGAGATTGAGAGGGAGGAGATTTGTGATAGATGTGGTGGAAGTGGAGTTGAGCCTGGTTTTGAAAAGGAGGTCTGCCCTGAATGTGGAGGTACAGGACAGGTTAAAAGAGTTCAAAGAACCATATTTGGTCAGTTTGTCACCGTTACTGTGTGTCCAAGATGTCATGGCGAAGGGTATATAAACACACATCCATGTAAAGTTTGTAGAGGAAGTGGTGTGGTAAGAAGAAGTAGGAGAATTAAAATAAAGATACCACCTGGAATAGAAGATGGGATGAGGATTCGACTTAAAGGACAGGGCAATCAAGGAAAGAATGGACTTAACGGAGACCTTTATATAGAGGTAAATGTTAGACCACATCCATTTTTAAAAAGGGAGGGAGAAAATCTCTTTTATGAAGCTCAAGTACCTCTTATAACAGCTCTTCTTGGTGGAAGTATAACCATACCAACCCTTGAGGGAGAAAAGGTTATAAATATAAAACCAGGATTACAGTTTGGAGAAAGGATAAGATTGAAGGGAGAGGGTTTACCACTTCTTGGGAGGAGAGGAAGAGGAGATTTGTATGTGATAGCAAATATAAAGATACCCACCAAACTTTCAAGAAGGGAGAGAAAACTTTTAGAGGAATGGAGGAAAATAAGGGGTTAATTTAGAATTTCTTTTCCTTCTCTTCCTTCGAGAATCCATACTTTCTTGCAAAGATTAACAATACAACAGCTAATACTCCAAGAAATATATCAAGGGTTGAAATTGATGGTTTCAACATCTTTCTTACTATTATAAATATAAGTGTATCAATCAGGACAAATGTTGAAAATCTTACAAGAACTACAGTTAACTCAAGAAGAATAGCAAGAATTAATATATACGAAATTATGTCTTCTACATGAGCAACAAAGTTTTGTTCGGAGATATGCAAGGCCTCGCCTATATAATATGGTAGATACTTTAACCCTATAAAGAAGAATAAAAGGGTAAGAATGGCAAGCACGATGTCAAGCACTTTTATTAAATTTTTGAGCCAACTCCTAATTTTCTTAATACTCCCTC
>JAGGSY010000035.1 GCA_021158845.1 Caldisericia bacterium | reverse complement strand
CTTAAGAAGATGGAGGAAAAACTTATAATAAAGATTGTAAGCTCACATAAAAACAGAGTATTTTTATTCCTTGGTTACAAAAGAGATGATAGAGAGGTAGAGGAGTTTCTTAAAAAGATAGAGTTTTCACCTCTTAATGTATCAGGTCTTACCGGGAAGGTCAGAGATGTAATAGAAAATATTGATAAAGATTTGGAAAATCTTTTAAAGGATAGAGAAAAGATTATAGAGAAGAAGAGAGAAGAGGCAAAAAATCTAAAGAACATTATAATTTTAAGGGAGTACTATCTTGACAAGAGGAGAGAGGAAGAGGTTAAGCAGAAGCTCATAGAGTCAAAATTTTTTGTATTTATAAGAGGTTGGATAAAGGAGAGAGACATTAGAGATTTTAGAGAGAAGGTTGAAGAAAGGTTTAAAGATGTAATCGTTGAATTCCATGAACCTAAAAACTTAGAGGAGGTTCCTGTTGCCCTGAGGAATCCAAAGTTCATAAAACCCTTTGAGATGCTAACTGGTATGTATGGATTCCCAAAGTATTACGATTTTGATCCAACACCATACTTTACCCCACTCTTTATTCTCTTCTTCTCCATGTGTTTCGGTGATGTAATCTATGGCTCGCTTCTACTTTTAGGTTCCTATCTTCTTATAAAGATCTTTAAGATTCATGAAAAGGATAGAGGATTTTTCCACTTCTTCATGATTCTTGGTTTCTTCTCCATAATAGTTGGTGTTCTTACAAATTCATGGGCAGGAGATCTTTTCTCATTTCCTCAACTTGCAGTGATAGATGTGATAGGAGATAAAAATGGTCTCATAAAGATGCTAATCCTTTCCCTTGCAGTTGGTTTTGTATCCCAGCTTTTTGGAATATTTCTAAAAGCTCTAAACAATATAAGGCATGGGAAGGTCCTTGATGCAATTTTTGACCAGTTTTCATGGATATTGGCTCTTTCTGGAATTGGAATCTATATTATAGGTTCAACACTCAAATTTACAGTTCTCCTTGGAGTGGGTAAATACATGACAATAGCTGGAGTCCTTATAATTCTTTTTACAGGTGGAAGAAAATCGAAATCAATATTTGGAAAAATTGTGGGTGGAATAGTATCTCTCTATGGAATAGTTAGTAGCTATGGTTTCTCTACAGCTCTTGCAGATATTCTCTCATATTCAAGACTGCTTGCTCTTGGTTTTTCAACCACAGTTCTTGGTATTATTATGAACACAATGGCAAGGATGTTTGGTAAGGGAGTTATGCTATTTATTCTTTCACCTTTGATACTTCTTGTAGGACATGGATTGAATTTCTTTATGGGAATTCTTGGTGCCTTTGTTCACCCAACAAGGCTTATATTTTTAGAGTTCTTTGGTAGATTTTATGATGATGGAGGAAGAAGGTTTAAACCATTTAAATTTTCAAGTGAAAAAATTATTCTTAAAAAGGCAGATTAAGAAAGGAGTGGTAAAATGGAAAACACGTTAGGTTTAGCATTTGCAATCATGGGAATGATGGCAGCAGTTTCCCTCGGTGGCATGGGTTCAGCCATCGGTATAGGTATTTCAACCACACAGGCTACTGGGGTTTTATCAGAAAAACCAGAACTTTACGGGAAGTTATTTGTTATAATGGCGCTTCCCGGTACCCAGGGTTTCTACGGTTTTATAGAATTCTTCTGGATCATGACAAGACTCAATCTATTTTCTAAGATTCCACAGGTCTCATTAAGCCTTGGCCTTCAACTCTTTGCCATTGGTCTTGGAATGGGTCTTGTTCAGCTAATTTCTGCAATACACCAGGGGAAAGTATCTGCAGGATGTATCAATCTTGTTGCTGAAAGGGAAGAGGAGACAGGTAGAGCAATAATTCTCCCAAGCCTTGTTGAAGTTTATGCAGTTCTTGCTCTTATAGCATCTATTCTTATAACAAATATAGTAACTGCAGGACTATGAAAATAGAAAAGATAATAGAAGAGATAAGAAAGGAAACAGAAGAGGAGATAAATAAAATCCTTCTTTCGGCTCAGAAAGAGATAGAGATAATTGAGAAAGATACAGAAGAGAAGTTAAAGAAGATTGAGGAGAAGTGGGAGAAGATAAGAAAAAGAGAACTAAGTGCCCTGAAGGAGAAAAATGAAGGTGAAATCCAAAAAGAAGTGGAAGCGCTTATACTTAAGAGAAAGAATGGAATCCTTAAAGACTTTAAAGAGCATGTGAAGGAAGAATTGAAAAAGGTGGATAAAAATACACTGAAGGAATTCTTTTTGAAGGAGATAGAGAGGAGCTCTGAAACTGGAAAAGAGAAGATAGTTATAGGAAAAGATTTTAATAGTCTCTTTGATGAGGAATTTAAAAGAAAGATAAGAGAGACCATAGAGAAAAAGTTGGGTCAAGAGAACCTCAAATTTGAGATTGGCAATGAAACTGAAGTTGTAGGAGATGGTTTTGTTGTGACCATTTCTCCATTAAGGAAGTTGGAAGATAAGTGGAAAGATCTTTTGCTTGAATTACCTAAAATTCTATTCTTAGAGGAAGAGAAGTGAGTTTGAAAGGTTGGAACTACATCTCAGGAAAATCAGTGGTTCTAATGAGTAAGATCTTAAAGAGTGAGGTAATGAAGAATTTTCTTTCTAACACCATTGATGAATTTATCTCCAACTTAAGAAGGATATATGAGGTAGGGGAAGAGTACAAAGATTTTAATGAAATAATAAACTATGACTGGCGAAAAAATATGGACCTGATAAGGACTAAATCACCCGAGGACTTTGTTTTTAACTACTTTCACACCTCCACTCTTTTTCTCTCCATAAGAGGTGTGTTGAGTGAAAAAGAGATTACATTAACAACCGAAGATATATCAGTAAGCGAAATAAGAAACTATATTTATAAAGGTGTAGGGAAGCTACCTGAAGATGTAAAGCTCATCTTGAAAGAGTTAAAGAGGCACATTCAAGATGAGAAAAAGACAGAGATCTTTCTTATAAAGAAAGAGGTGGAGAGGGAACTGGAATTTGTAAAAAGGGATGAGTTTTTAAAGAGATTTCTTGAAATTAAAGTGGATCTTACCAATATTGTGAACTTCATAAGACATAAAGCCTTGAAGGAATCAGATTTTTACTATATTCCATATGGGACAATAAAATCTTCAACATTTGATTCCTTTGAAAAATCTTCAATAGAATCCTTTATTGATTTCTCCCTTAGAAAGTATCCATCTTTTCGGGTAGAGAGAAAAATGGAGGATATGCTTCTCTCTTTAGAAAAGATAAAGGATGAGTATCTAATAAAATATCTTAAGAAATCTTACGGTGATGGCTTTGGTCCCTCTCTTCCCTTTGCCTATATGAATTTGAAACTTGTGGAGTATAAAAATTTAAGGACAGTTTATACAGGCATAAAGTATAATCTTCCAGAGAGTATGGTGATTCGGAGGTTGAGGAATATAAATGGATAAGATATGTTTTTTCGGTGATGAATCAATAGGTTTAATACTTAAGGGTCTTGGAATAGATGCCTTCTCTGGCAAAAATATAGAGGCAATCTTACCAATATACTTTGAGATGAGAAAAAGATTCCTTCCGGTAGTTATATTTCTTCCCACTAAGGGAAAAAGAGAGGAAGTGAGTTTTAAATACATAAGAAGGATGATAGAAAAAGCAGTTGGAGTGGATATTCTTAAAAAGGGAGAAGAAGAATGAAGAAAGGAAAAATAATTAAAGTTGCAGGTCCTTTGGTTGTTGCCAAAGGACTTGAAAGTGTAAAGATGTATGAAGTGGTTCTTGCTGGAGAGCAGGGACTCCTTGGAGAAGTAATTCAGATAAAGGATGAAATGGTGTTTATTCAGGTTTATGAGGAGACAGAAGGTGTGGGTCCTGGAGATCCAGTTGTACCTACAGGAGCACCTCTTTCTGTGGAATTAGGTCCGGGTCTTATTGGAGCTATCTTTGATGGAGTTCAAAGACCATTGAATGTCATAAGTCTTAGACACGGACCATTTATTGTTAGAGGAGTTAAAGAGAAAGCTCTTCCAAGAGATAAAGAGTGGGAATTTGAGCCACTTGTAAGAGAGGGAGATGAGGTTGTAGAAGGAGACATACTGGGTGAAGTTAAGGAAACAGAGATTGTTATTCACAAGATACTTGTTCCTCCTGGAGTAAATGGAAAGGTGGAAAAGATTTTTTCAGGGAAGAAAAAAATTGAGGATACAGTGGTAGTTCTAAAAACTGAAGATGGTAAAAAGGAGATATCGATGCTTACGAAATGGCCTGTGAGAATTCCAAGGCCTGTGAAAAAGAAAATTCCTCCTGATATTCCTCTTGTTACAGGACAAAGAGTTATTGATACATTCTTCCCGATTGCTAAAGGAGGAACAGCGTGTATTCCTGGTCCCTTCGGTTCTGGAAAAACTGTTACCCAGCATCAGTTATCCAAGTGGGCTGACGCAGAAATAGTTGTATATGTTGGATGTGGTGAAAGAGGAAACGAGATGACAGAGGTGCTTATTGAATTTCCAGAACTTAAGGATCCAAGAACGGGACGCCCGCTTATGGAAAGAACAATTCTCATAGCCAATACATCAAATATGCCTGTTGCTGCAAGAGAGGCGTCGGTATTTACAGGCATAACCCTTGCGGAATACTTCAGAGATATGGGTTATAATGTTGCACTTATGGCAGACTCCACCTCTCGTTGGGCAGAGGCGATGAGAGAGATATCTGGAAGACTTGAGGAGATGCCTGGTGAAGAGGGATATCCTGCATATCTTGCTTCAAGAATTGCACAATTCTATGAGAGAGCTGGAAGGGTTGTTAATCTTGGAAAAGATGATAGAATCTCATCCTTGTCTGTAATTGGTGCGGTCTCACCTCCTGGTGGTGATCTCTCAGATCCTGTAGTTCAATCCACATTGAGAGTTGTAAAGGTATTCTGGGGACTTGATGATACACTTGCATCAAGAAGACATTTCCCTGCAATAAATTGGTTGACGAGTTATTCACTTTACACACATGATCTTGATCCATACTATAGAGAAAAAGTGAACGAAGAGTTTCCCTCTTTAAGGGAAAAAGCAATGGAGTTGTTGGAGAGGGAGGCTGAACTTGAGGAAATTGTCAGACTTGTGGGAATCGATGCTCTCTCACCGAAGGATAGACTCGTCCTTGAAGGAGCAAAATCTATAAGGGAAGATTTTCTTCACCAGAACGCCTATCATGAAATTGATACATACACTTCATTAAAAAAACAATACTTAATGCTCAAACTTATACTCTTCTTCTATGATAAGAGTGTCGAGGCACTACAGAAGGGTGCAGAACTTGAAAGCATCATTGAACTTCCTGTTAGAGTGGATATAGCAAGAGCAAAGTATATACCTGAGGAAGAAATGGATGAGAAATTTAATGAACTAATTGAAAAAATTGAGGAGAGTTTCAAATCTCTTACTGAAGAGAAGGAGGTTGTTAATGGCTAAAGAGTATCTTACCACAAGTGAAATAGCAGGACCTCTTATGGTAGTTCAGGATATTAGTGGAGTAAAGTATGGGGAACTTGTGGAGATAACACTTCCTTCTGGAGAGGAAAGAAGAGGAAAAGTTCTTGTTGCTGAAGAAAACAGGGCACTTTTACAGCTCTTTGAACCATCATACGGACTTACCCCAAAGGAATGTAGAGTTAAGTTTACTGGTAGAGGACTTGAAGTTCCTGTCTCAAAGGACATTCTTGGAAGGATATTTAATGGATTTGGTGAGCCTATAGATGGAGGACCTGACATCATTCCAGAGGATATGAGGGATATAAATGGAAATCCAATAAATCCATACGCAAGAGACTATCCAAATGAGTTTATTCAAACAGGTGTGTCTGCTATTGATGGACTTAACACTCTTGTAAGAGGTCAAAAACTACCCATATTTTCTGGGGCAGGACTTCCACATCCTCATCTTGCTGCTCAAATTGCAAGACAGGCTAAGGTGCTTAAGACAGGAGAAAAATTTGCGGTGGTTTTTGCCGCTATGGGTATCACTTTTGAGGAGGCAAACTTCTTCATAACTGATTTAAAGAGAACAGGGGCAATAACAAAGGCAGTGCTCTTTATAAATCTTGCAAATAACCCTGTAATTGAGAGAATATCTCTTCCAAGAACCGCTCTTACAGTGGCAGAGTACCTTGCCTTTGATCTTGATATGCATGTACTTGTAATACTCTCAGATATGACAAACTACTGCGAGGCGTTGAGAGAAATTTCTGCTGCAAGAAAGGAGGTTCCTGGAAGGAGAGGATATCCTGGATACATGTATACAGATCTTGCAACAATATACGAGAGAGCTGGAAGAATAAAAGGAAAAAAGGGATCCATAACTCAGATTCCTATTGTAACAATGCCTGAAGATGATAAGACTCACCCAATACCTGACCTTACTGGATACATAACAGAGGGACAGATATTCTTGTCGAGGGATCTTCACAAGAAGGGAATCTATCCTCCCATTGATGTAAGGCCATCACTTTCAAGACTTAAAGATAAGGGTATTGGAAAAGGTAAAACAAGGGAAGATCATTCAGATCTTATGAATCAGTTATATGCAGCTTATGCAAGAGGAAAGGACGCAGAGGAACTTGCTACAATTCTTGGTGAGACTGCATTAACGCCTGTTGACAGGATTTTTGTAAAGTTTGCAAATCGTTTTGAAAGAGAGTTTGTAAATCAGGGTGAGTATGAGAACAGAACCATTGAAGAAACACTGGATATAGGATGGAAGCTTCTATCTATGATTCCAATTCCTGAACTTAAGAGAGTGAGAGAGGAGTACATAGAGAAGTATCTGAAGAGGTTTATAGATGAAGATAAAAGCAAATCCTAATAGAATGGTTCTCCTCCGCCTAAAGCGGAGGCTTAATATTGCAAGAAGGGGTCATAAACTTCTAAAGGATAAACTGGAAGGAATGATGAAGGATTTTATAAAAACTGCCAAAGAGTTTAGAGAGGAGACAGAAATTGTTGATAGAGAGTATTTAAGGATTGAAAGCCTCTTTGCCCTTGCAGAAAGCGAAATGGGGAAGGAGACGATAAAACTTCTATCTAAAAAAAGAGCAGACATAAGATTAAAGCATGAGAAGAAAAATATAATGGGGGTAGTTGTTCCAGAATTTAAACTTGATATAAAAGGAAAAGTCTTTGGCTACCCAGTTAACATAACAACCCCTGAATATGATTTTGGAATTCAGGGGTTTATAAAGTTTTTGCCAAAACTTATCTCTCTTGCGGAGAAGATAAAAACTCTTGAGGAGTTATCAAGAGACATAGAAAAAACAAGGAGAAGGGTAAATGCCCTTGAATACATAATGATACCATCTCTTGAGGAGACCATAAAATACATTACAAATAAACTTGATGAGTTGGAGAGAGAATCTCATGCAAGAATTTCAAGGATTAAGGAGATAATAAGAGGGGAGGAGGGAAGGTAAAAATAAAAGGGAGGGCATCTGCCCTCCCTTTTTAAATTCTTTCTTACCCTCTAAACTTTTCTTTATCCACCAATTTTCCGTGACTTATAACATATGCTGGTTCATCATGATTTCTTAAAGCTTCAAGAACATTTTCCTCTTTTAGAATAACAAGATGTGCATCATTTCCTTCTTTTAGACCAAAGTTCTTTATCCCCATAGCTTTTGCAGCATCAATTGTTATCATGTCATAGAGTTTTTCCATATCTTCACTTGTTGTCATCCATAAAATATGGGATGAAAGGAATGCTACTTCCAACATGTTATTTCTACCATAAGGATAGTAAGCATCTGATATATCATCCTGACCAAGGGCTACAAGTGCACCTTCCTCTATCATTTCTTTAACTCTTGCATGAAGAGGTCCTGTGTGTGGATCACTTATAACTCCCATCTTTGCCTTCTTTAGAATGGCAACAAGTTTCATAAAGTATGGTTTTGGATAGAGAGCCATTGCTCTTGCATGGTGAGCAAGAACTCTTCCTTCCCACCCCTCTTTTATCGCCTTGATGGCAAGCATCTCCAGTGTCCTTAATCCAGGATCACCAGCGTCATCAACAAGCATGGACACAGGTTTATCAAATTCCTTTGCAATTTCAAACATCTTGTCAATATGTTCCTGTTCGTCTTCCTCAGTGAATTCAATCCATGGGATTCCACCAACTACATCTGCACCCATTTTCATAGCTTCTCTTACAAGTTCATATGCTCCAGGTTCCCTTACCACTCCGTCCTGTGGAAAAGCTACAACCTGCACATCAACAATCCCCTTAAACTCTTCTCTTGCTTTGATAAGTGCCTTTATTCCTTCAAGTTTTGCCTTACTATCCACATCAGCAAACGCCCTTATATGGGTAACACCATTTAATGCTGCCAGTTTGAGCGCTCTTCTTACATTTGGAAGTATCCACTTTTCATCATACCTTTCCTTTATCTTGGCTGCGAGTTCTATAGCTGTCATAGCCTTTCCCATATCCTCTCCATGGTAGTCCTTTAGCGCCTCTTCTGTCATCTTCATAAGTGTATAAACTTTACAAAGATGAAGATGGGCATTTACAAATGATTCAGTTACAAGTTTTCCTTTTGCATCTATCTCTATTGAACCCTTCTCATCAACCTTCTCTTTGATAGTTTTGATCTTTCCATCAAGAATTCCAATATCAACAAGACTTTTAAATTTTCTTGTTTTCGCATTTCTAATTACTATATCGTACATAAGAAACCTCCTTACTATTATTTCGGTATTCTTCCTTCCTTTAAATATTTTTGAGCAAGTTTTGCTCCCTCAAGGATAGATTCATATCCAGTACACCTACATAAATGATTTTTGAGAGCTTTAAGTATCTCTTCTTCGGTAGCATCTATATTTTTATTAAACAGGGCATATAGCTCCAGTATGATTCCTGGAGTACAAAATCCACATTGAACTGCGCCACTATCTATAAGAGCTTGTTGTATTGGATGAAGGTTTTTACCATCAGTTAATCCTTCAATTGTGATTACTTCTGCTCCTTCCAATTTTTTTGCTGGGTAGATGCAACTTTTTACAGCTTCACCATTTACCACTACAACACATGCACCACATGTGGCGTCATCACAACCTCTTTTTGCACCTGTAAGATTAAGGTAGTCTCTTAATATATCAAGAAGTTTTTCCCACCCTTCTATCTCCACACTTACAGGTTTTCCATTTACTGTAAAGTTAATCTTTTCTCCCATTTCTATTCCTCCTTAACTATTTTACCTCTAAGGGTTCTTTCTCTTTCTTCTCTTTCTCTTCAATAGCTTTCTTTATCATTTCCGGTGTTACTGGTATTCTGTAAAAATCAACTCCTATTGCGTCATATATTGCATTAAGTATTGCTGGTGCAACTCCTATAACAGGATGCTCACCTATTCCTCTTGCACCAAATGGACCTATCTCACCAGGTACTTCCACAAATTCAACAGTTTGTTTCTTTGGCATATCCTCTATTGTTGGGAATCTGTAGGTTTTAAAATGAGGATTTATGAGCCTTCCATCTTTGTCAAATTTTAATTCTTCATAAAGTGTTGCACCAATTCCCATCATCACTCCTCCAACTACCTGACCCCTTATCTGAACAGGATTTATAACCTTCCCCACATCAAAGGCTGATGCAAAATGGTCTACAATTATCTTTCCTGTTTTCTTATCAATTCTTATTTCACATCCTTGAGCGCCAAATGTATATGAAACTCCCATGTTTCCCTGTCCTGTTTCTGGGTCTGGAAGGGAGTAGCGTGGAAGTCTTGCATCTGATGTTGCCTGTATAACCTCTCCCACTGTCATTCCATTCTCATGCATGTATCCTCTTGCAAGGTCTTTCACAGCGATTCTTACACTTGGATCAGATTTGAGAAAGACATACTCTCCATCATAATCAAGCATATCAACATCGCATTTCAAAGCATAGGATGCATTTTTCTTTAACTTTTCTATTATCTTTTGAGCAGCTCTAACTATAGCTCTTCCTCCCTGCACGGTGAACATAGAACCGATGGTTTGCCACTCCCATGGAGAAAACTGGGTATCTATCTCCGTATATACCCTTACCTTTTCAGGAGGAATTTTCAATGCCTCTGCTGTTACCTGTTTAACCACAGTCCTTAACCCCTGTCCTACTTCAGCGCCACCCATGTTGATTGAAACGCTTCCGTCTATGTTTAACTTCATGTAGCAACCCTTTGAAGAGTTAGCTGCACCTTTCGGTCCCTTAACAACTGCTGCGAATCCTCTTCCATAATAATATCTTTCATCTTCTTTTGGCTTTGGAGTTGAAGTGATTGCCCTTTTAACCAAATCTGCACATTTCTTTACATCACCATTTGTCTTCCATATCTTTTCTCCAAGTGCTGTTTCTTTACCTTCACTAAGATAGTTCTTCTCTCTCAACTCAAATTCATCCATATTGAGTTTTCTCGCAAGGATATTCATAAGTCTTTCAAGAGCAAAGTGGGAATACTGATAGCCGTAACCTCTGTAAGCACCTACAGGCGGTGTGTTTGTATAAACTGAGTATGCCTCAAGATGACAGTTTGGAATCTCGTATGGCCCTGTTGAAGAGTGAGCAGCAGCTTGTGCAATGTTTACCCCTGTGTCAGCGTATGCACCAGTGGAGTGATACACTGTGGATTTTATTGCTACAAGTTTTCCATCCTTCTTTGCACCTATCTTCATTCTGATCCTCATACCATGCCCAATAACAGTGCTTGTGAAGTCTTCCTTACGAGAAGCAACCCACTTCACAGGTCTTCCTGGCACAAAACTTGCTATATAAGCTACTGTTTGTTCAATAATTACATCAGATTTATAGCCAAAACATCCTCCAATCTCAGGTGTATGAACTCTTACATCTCCTACTGGTATTCCATATGTCCTTGCAATATCCTCTCTTATTATGAAGGGGCAGATAGATGAAGACCAGATCTCAATGGTTCCATCCTCTTTAAACCAGGCAATTGTACCATGTGGTTCTATTGCTGCAGAGGAACCAAATGGATATATAAATTCTCCTTCAACAACTACATCAGCCTCTTTAAACCCTTTCTCTATATCCCCCTTCTTGAGTTCATAGTGCATGGCTATATTAGTTTTTGGTATAGGTTTGTATGATGGAAGATGCCAGTATTCTCCGTTTTTTTCATGGATGAGAACAGCATCTTCTTTCATAGCTTCAAGGGCATCTGTGTAAACAGGAAGTTTCTCATACTCAACTTTTATCTTCTTTACAGCTTGTTTGGCATAATAGGGATTTTCTGCAATAACTGCAGCTACTGGTTCCCCAATGTATCTTACCTTATCCACTGCCATTGGGTAACGATCTCTTATACAATCACCATAAACAACCTTACAACCTTTCCCGGTAACTACTTTGACAACCCCTGGAGATTTTTCTGCTTCAGATGTATCAATGGAGAGAATCTTTGCATGGGCGTAGGGTGGTGTTAATATAGCAGCGTAAAGCATTCCTGGTAGTTTGATATCATCAAGAAAGATAGCCTTGCCTGTCACTTTTGAGATTGCATCTGGTCTCTGAACATTTTCCTAAGTACTTAAATTCCAACCAAATCACCTCCTTTAAAAGGATAGAATTTTCTCTCACTCCACAAGCAAATTCATCTTAAGACATTCATTATTAATTTTATCGTATAAAAGCCAAAGATGAAAGTAATAGCGATACCAATCAAATTGATGTGGAATTTTCATACACTTTTAGGTATGAATTACAGTTGTTTTAAAATTTTCTACAAGTTTTTTAACTTCCATTGGTGTTTCATTTGGGTCTGGTTTGATAAGAGCAAAAAGAACATTTGTGCTTTTAACAAGAGCAATGTGTCTTAATCTGTTGGGATTGAAGGTTTTTTTTGTAAGATCCATCAGTTTATCAAGATCCTTCAATTTTCTATACATTGTTATAAACTTGCTATCACCTAACACAACTTCTCCTTTCTCAAGCTCTTTTGCCTCATCTATATCTGGGCCTAAGAAATAGTAATGTTTCTTAATTATATGAACATCTGTGTTTATCTTTACCTTTGATCTTAAGACTATATAAAGCCTGTCATGCTTTCTTGTGAGAAGTGATATTGGAAGGTATAGAAGACTCTGACGTGGTAGAAGAGTGAGGGTTAATTCTAATTTTTTAATACTGCTATCGTTTAGTTCGTAGTGAGCTCTAAAGCCAGTGTATCCTCCAATCCAGACATAGGTTTTATCTTTAATGTTTAAGTTCTTCTCAAAACCCTGAACATATTTTTTCATCAAGAGAAGGTTAATCTTTCTTCCCTGAAAAAATTGGAGGGTTATTATCCCTCCAATTACAACAAGAATAACTATAATTTGGGATTGACTCATAAAATCTTCTCCTCTCTCTTTCCACCCACAACAAGAACCTCTGTAAAACCTGCTTTATTTAAAGATTCCACTATCTTTTTTGCTAAGGTATTTGTTATATAAGATGCGAGAAATAGATTAAATGGATGGTAAGCCATGGGGTAAAGATCTTTTATGTGAATGATAATTCTTGTGAAGTCAATCTCTATTTCATCAATAAACTCACCTGTTATTAAGTCAAGTCCCGTTGTAGGTTCCTCAATTGTGGATAGAATTCGTTTTATTTTCCTTATAGTTTCTCTATCTCCTTTATATCTCATCTCAAATAATTATTATACAACTCTTTTAGTTCTTCAATGCCTCGTGGCGAATGTTCAAGGAGAGGAATTTCCTTTATTTCTACCCCTTTGAATTCCTCTCTCATCTTCTTTAAAACCTCTTCCTGCTCCTCTATCTTCCCTTTTATCCCTTCAGGAGCTTCTTTGCACCGGATTACCTTGTTTAAAAATATAGTTCTTAACTTTATCTTAAATTCTGAAAGGGACTCTGATATTCTTTTCGTTTCAAAGAGGGCAAGTTCCTCTGGCATTGTTACCACATTAACTGTTGTATTATCTGATGAGAAGAAGTTTCTCAGATCTTCCATTTCGCTTCTGTATCTAATTAACTCCTGCATTATATTATCTTCCTTTTCATCGGATGTAAGCACCACCGTTTCATCTTCTATCTGAGCTTCAAATTTCCCCTTCACATTCTCTATCATCCTTCTTCTATCAAGAATTTTCCTCCTCATTTTTATCAGCCTATCCGTCCATAGAAGGGAGAGTTTTGGCATTGCAAAAACTCTTATTGTTATTCCTGTTGGAGGTGTGTCAAATACTATTGTGTCAAATTCCTTTAGTTTTATGAATCTCTTTATGGCTTCAAGAACTGCATATTCCTCAATTCCGGGAGAATGTCTCAAAATATCAAAGTATCTATCAAGATTTAATGTGGTGAGGTATCTATAGGTGTTTTTCATTTTGTATGCAAGTTCATTTAGGTATTCCTTTATCATCTTCTCTATATCCACTTCAACAGCTGAAAGATTATCACTTATCTTTTTTATCTTATTGGAGAGTGTAAAGTTAAATGCATCTCCAAGGTTATGGGCTGGATCCAAGGATACAACAAGTACATTTTTATCCTCCAATGAACTACCTATACCAAAGGAAGCGGCTAAAGTAGTCTTTCCAACCCCCCCTTTTCCAAGGAAAAAGTATGTTTTCATTGTTTTCCTCTAATCAATATCAAATGTCCCTGCAGTTTCTGCAAAGACATCATCAAGGTTTTTACTTCTTTTCATCATCACATATATTTCCCTCTGCATATACGGAAAAAGTCTTAAGACAAGACCGGTTGGGGGAGAAGGAATTCCAGATAAAAACCCCATTGTTAGAAGTGCGAAAATATTCTCTGTTTCCTCCAATTCTTTTTCAATAAGAGAAACTGAAGCTTCTCTTAAACCTTTATCAACACCACCAAAGAATCTTTTAAGGAGATCGGAGAGCTTTTTCATCTCTATTTCACCTCTGTTTCAGGTTTTGGTCCTCTCTTAAATGCTCCTATGAAATCCCCAACAAGGATGAAGTTGAGGATAATCATTATTATTGTAAATATTGCCACAGGATACTTGGTTGTTGCTGCTTTGATTGCAGGAACTGCAACAAATAGATACCATATTAAAGCTACAGTAACTGTAATCCACAGGAATACTGCTGGAATAAGAACCGCATACTGCCAGGCCTTTTTTGCCTTCTGCACATTCCTAACCCATACCGCTGCTGTAATCATTGCAATGGATGCGAGGAGCTGATTTGCTCCAGCAAATCCTGGCCAGAGGGAACCAAGGGTTCCTCCCCATACAAGGAGCAATCCAAGTCCTGCAGCGATGATTGATCCAACCCACTTATTTGCAATAAACTTATAGAAACCTTCACTTGCCTTCTTAACAGGTTCCCATATTTCTCCCCATGCAAACCTTGCAAGTCTGTTGGATGTATCAAGAGTTGTAAGAACAAATGCTGAAACCCAGAGTCCAGCGAATGTTACACCAATTTTATAAGGTATTCCTATTGATTCAACAAGCTTTCCATACGAATGGGTGAATAATCCAACCTTACCAACAGTGGCTCCAATTTGTCCTGATCCATACTTTCCAACAAGAGCAGGAGTTGCAAGTTTTGACATGTCTGCTCCTGCTTCTTTAAGAACACTCATTCCAAATGCAGCTATGGAGAGAACAACTATGGTGGATAAGAATCCCTCTGTGAACATACCTCCATAACCAACGAGAAGTCCACTTAACTCATTATCCAGCTGTTTTGAACTTGTTCCTGAAGCAACTATTGAATGGAAACCAGACAGAGCTCCGCAAGCTATAATTAATGGAACAGTAGGCCAGAATGGTGAAGGTTGACCACTTATTAGGTTAGGAGAGAATACTGTAACTGCAGGCCATGTGAATCCTTTAAAGGCAACAAGAGCTGCGATAGCACCAATTATAAGCCCAAACCAGAGAATGTATGCATTTAGATAGTCTCTTGGCTGAAGTAGTACCCATACAGGAAGTGATGCGGCAATTATTATGTAGACAAACTGAATGACAAACCAAGCCTTCTTGCTTTGAATAACAATGAATGGATATTTAAATCCTATAACTATGGCAAGTATCAGTAGAATTACTCCTATAATGGAAGCGGCGGTAAAGTTCATCTTTGTTCTGTACATTATAAGACCTTCTATTATAGCTACAATGATGAAGAGGATTGATGCTGTTGCAAT
>JAGGSY010000034.1 GCA_021158845.1 Caldisericia bacterium | reverse complement strand
GACTCTTCTTCTCACCAAATTTCTCCAACTCATTTATAATTGTCTCTAATTCTGTTATCTCTTTATCAAACTTTGAAACATTTACATCCTTAAACACGGAAAGTCCGTTTATTTCCTTCACAGAATCGATATGAATTTTCTCCTCCCTTTTGAGAAAATCAAAAAACGATGGGAAATCTTTTTTTAAAGAAAATAGATATACCTCTTTAATCTTTTCTATCGCCATTTTCTAAAAGCACCTTCCTTATAACAAAATCAAGTGCCTCTTTGTACCTTTCCTTTGCCCTCTTTTCTATCAAATCTGCCTCTTTTTCTGCCTTTTTTAAAGCCTCTTCTTTCTTCAACTTAAACTTTTCTTCCAACTTCCTCTTCTCTTCCTCAATTACCTCTTTCAACTTTTCTTCTCTCTCCTCCAGTATCCTCCTCTGTTCCAGTATCTTCTCTCTTTTTTCTTTTTCCACTTTTCTCTTTGCCTCTTCTATTCTTTTCTCTGCAATCTCCTCTTCTTTTTTTATCTTTTTAAAAATCTCAACCTCTTCAGACATACTATCCTCCAATAAATTTTAATTTCTTCCCATCTATCTCAAATACTTTTGGCACATTACCTATTATATCACCATCAGCGTGTGCATAAAGATTTTCTTTAGAGTTTATCTCCACCCTCTTTGCCTTTAGAGTTTCTACTCTATCATGGTTAACATGTTTTCCCCCCGTGTAAACTCCTGGATAATTCCATAAAAGTGTGAATTTGCTCATCTTATGAAATATTACAACATCAAGAAGTCCATCATTTATCTTTGAATAGGGAGATACCTTCATTCCTCCTCCATAAAAAGGACCATTTGCTATAACTACAAAGAAAACAGGAATTTCTCTTACAACATTATCAATCTTGATCACAATCTCAGGAAGTTTCCATGACACAATGGTAGCAAATATGGATATCGCATAGGAGAGAGCTCTAAAATTTTTATAGGTGACATTTGCATTTCTTGAGACTTCAGCATCAAAGCCAACCCCACATGCATTTATGAACCTATCATTATCTACCTTTGGATGATCTACCTCAACAATCTTTCCTCCTTTAAGAATTAAATCAAGTGCCTTAATAGGATCCTTTGGGATATTTAAACTTTTTGGGAAGTCCTTTCCTCTTCCAGCGGGGATTGTTCCTATCACTACATCTTCACTTGCAACTCCTCTTGCCACCTCAGATACAGTTCCATCTCCCCCAACAGCAACTATATTCTTAAAGCCAGATCTTACAGCTTCCATAGTTAACTTCGTTGCATGTTTTGGATACTTTGTAAGAGCATAGTCAAAATTGACACCCTTTTCTTTGAGTATCTCTTTAATCTTTCTCCAAACAAGAAAACTTTTTCCCAATCCTGCAACAGGATTAACAACAAAAAAATACCTCATTTCACCACCTTTATGAAAATTTTATCATATAACCCCTGAATTACTGCACCCTCCTCTTCAAGTCTTAATATATATTCAATTATATCCTTTGTGATCTCCTCTCCTGGAACAAGTATTGGAAGCCCAGGTGGATAGGAAGATACAATATTTCCTGCTACTCTTCCTTCAGACTCCTTGATAGGTATAAGTTCCTTCGGCCTTAAAAAAGCTTCCTTTGGAGTCAATGCCATCTCTGGAATATCTGGAGACTTTAGCCTCATCTCCTTTTTCTTCCTTCTCATCTTTGATATATCTTTTAAAGCACCAAGAAGTCTCTGAATCTCATTGTCTGTGACGCCTGGTGTCATAAACAGGAGAATGTTTGATGAATCTGAAAGTTCAATCTCTATGTTGTATTTTTTATTTAAAATCTCCTCAACTTCAAAACCTGTTAATCCTATACCCTTTGTGTTTACTGTAACCTTTGTAGAGTCAAGATCAAATATGCCATCTTCCAGTATCTCTACACCAAATGAGTATAGTCCATCAATTTTATTTATCTCTTCCCTTAGGTAGTTTGCCTTATCAATTACATCATTCCAGATTCTCTCTCCTTCTGTTTCCATTTGATATCTAACTATATCAAGGGATGCCATGAAGAGGTATGAAGGGGAAGATGATTGGAAAAATGTAAGTGAATCATGAACTCTATCCATATCAATATTCTTCTCAAAAACATGAAGGAAAGATGTCTGAGTAAGAGATGGTAGGGTTTTGTGTGCAGACTGAACAATCATATCAAAACCAAGATTTATCCCTGTTTCTGGCAAATTTGGGTTGAATGGGAAATGGGCACCATGTGCTTCATCCAACAAAAGGATTGAGTTGTATCTTTTTCCCACCTTAACAAGAGATGGTAGGTCCTCGCACATACCGAAATAGTTTGGAGAAGTTAAAAACACAACTTTGGAATTTCCTTTTTTTAACTTCTCTTCAAGTTTTTCTGGAGTTATTCCCCATGGAATTTCAAGGTATGGGTGAATTTCTGGTTGAATGTACTCTGGAACAAGATCAAGAACTGCAAGACCACCTATTATTGATCTATGTGAATTTCTTTGGATTATCACTTTATCCCCTGGAGAGAGTGTGGAGGCAAGCATAACAAGATTACCCACTGTGCTTCCATTTATAAGAAAGAATGTGTAATCAACTTTAAATAGATTTGCTGCAAGCTCTTGAGCATATTTTATTACCCCCTCTGCCTTATGAAGATAATCCATTCCCTCAACCTCTGTAATATCAGAAAGTAAAGCCTTTTCTCCAAGCAAATCAACAAGAAATGGATGCGCCCCTTTTCCTCTATGGTGACCTGGCATATGAAAACAAGCTCTCTTTTTAGCAATATAATTCTTTAATGCAAAATAAATAGGTGGATTTCTCATTAACCTCCTGGTCGGGATAGCGGGATTCGAACCCGCGACCTCTTGGTCCCGAACCAAGCGCCCTACCAAGCTGGGCCATATCCCGGGATAAAAATTAAGTGGTCGGGGCGACAGGACTTGAACCTGCGACCCCCAGCACCCCATGCTGGTGCGCTAGCCAACCTGCGCCACGCCCCGACTGTATTAATTTTAAATTAATCCTATCCTTTTGTCAATAAAAGTGGCCGTGAAATAAAAAGTGTATTTTAAGAAGATAAAATGAGAAGAAGTGATGTAAAGTTCTACAATCTATTGACAAAAAGGAAAAAATTTGTTACCATTGTTACAAGTTTTAAATAGGAGATATTTAAATAGGAGGTGTTAAAATGAGCCAGAAGGAAAATGAATCTGAGGCTAAAGAGATGGAGTTTAAAAAGCTCTTTGAGCCCATTAAGATTGGTGGTGTGGAGATAAAAAATAGAATCGCAATGTCTCCTATGGGTATAATCGGATTAGCCACTGAAAAAGGCGGTTTTTCAAAAAGAGCTGAGAATTATTATGTAGAGAGAGCAAAGGGTGGCACTGGACTTATTATAACAGGTGTGGTAAAGGTAGAAAATGAGATAGAAAAGTTCCATGAGGGAATTAACCCATGTCCCACTATTGATCCAGGACATTTTATAATGACAGCTTATGAAATGACAGAGAGGATCCATGCCTACGGGACAAAGATATTTCTACAGTTGGGAATAGGCTTTGGTCGTGTAGCTGCTCCTCATTTAGTTGTTAGTCAACCCGTAGCTCCATCTCCAATACCCAACTACTGGGATCCATCAGTTACATGCCGTGAGCTTACCACAAAGGAGGTGGAAAGAATTGTAAAGATGGCTGCGGAATCAGCAGCTATAGCAAAGGAAGCTGGATTTGATGGTGTTGAGATACATGCTATGCATGAGGGGTACCTTTTAGACCAGTTTGCTATTGCAATGTTTAACAAAAGGACAGATAAATATGGCGGAGATTTAATGGGGAGAATTAGACTCGCCATAGAGGTAGTTAAAGCTATTAAGAAGGTAACTGGTAAGGATTTTCCTGTAACTTTAAGATTCAGTGTAAAGAGCTATATAAAGGACTGGAATCAGGGTGGTTTGCCAGGTGAAGATTTTGTGGAGAAGGGACGTGACACTGAAGAGGGATTAAAAATAGCTCCTATACTTGAAAAAGCTGGTTATGACGCCTTTAATGCCGATGCTGGTTCATATGATGCATGGTATTGGGCACATCCACCTGTTTATCAAGAACATGGTCTCTATCTCCCACTCACTGAACAATTAAAGAAAGTTGTTAATGTACCAGTAATAGTGGCTGGAAGGATGGAGATACCGGAACTTGCAGAAAAAACACTGGAGGAAGGTAAAGCAGCAGATATGATAAGTCTTGGAAGAGGACTTCTTGCAGATCCCGAATGGGGAAATAAGGTCTTGGAGGGAAGGATTGAAGATATACGCCCATGTATAGGATGCCATCAGGGATGTATTGGTCGTTTCTTTACTGGTAAACCACTCTCATGCGCAGTGAACCCTGCTTGTGGTAGAGAGATAGAATATGCTATCCATCCAGCAGAGAAACCTAAGAATGTTGCAATAATTGGTGGTGGTGTAGCAGGTATGGAAGCTGCAAGGGTAGCTGCTCTAAGAGGACACAAGGTTACTATTTATGAAAAGGCAGGAGAACTTGGTGGCCATTTGATAGAGGCTTCAGCAAGTAAATTCAAAAAGGACAATGCAAGACTTCTTGATTGGTATAAAACACAGATAAAGAAGTTAAATATTGACGTAAAATTGAATACTGAAGTGACACCCGAACTTCTCAATGAAAAGAAACCAGATGTGATTTTAGTTGCTACAGGTTCTAAACCTATTATGCCAAATGTTCCAGGTATAGACAAAGACAATGTCGCTACTGCCACAGATGTATTACTGAAGAAAAAACCTGTAGGACAAAAGGTAGTTGTAATTGGCGGTGGATTGGTTGGCTGTGAGACTGCTCTTGATTTAGCTGCAGATGGTAAGGATGTTACCATTGTAGAGATGTTACCTGAACTTATGTCCGCTGGACTTCCAGTACCACACATGAATAAAACCATGGTTCTTGACATGCTTAAATTCTATAAGGTTAAAGTTTTAACCAATACCAGTTTGCTCGAGGTAAAGGACAACGCTGTTGAAGTTATAGATAATAATTTCAAGAGAAGCACAATTCCAGCTGACACAGTTGTAATTTCTATAGGTCTCAAAGCTGATAGAAAGCTATATAACGAGATTGCAGGTAAAATGCCTAATGTTCACATCATAGGTGATGCTAATGGTGCACGTAACATTATGTATGCCGTCTGGGATGCTTACGAGGTTGCAAGAAATATATAGTTAGTTAATGTTAAATAAAGCACTCCTGTTCATGCAAAGAAACAGGAGTGCTTTTTATCTTATTAATCAGTAAATATTACCTGTAATGCAATCAGAAGTTGAATCCGCTAAAATTTATTGAATATTTGCCTAAATTTCTCAATCTATCAAGTATATACAGAAAATTGTATTTTTTAATTATTGTTTTTTCCTTATAAACCTTTAACTCTATTGCACCGTCTAAATC
>JAGGSY010000033.1 GCA_021158845.1 Caldisericia bacterium | reverse complement strand
ATTAAAAAAGTAATGTTTTCATTATGAAGTGGTATCTTAACATAAACAACCCTGTTTAAAAAATCTATGTCATCTAAATTTCTTGGTTTATTACCTCCTTCAGACCAGTAGAGTGGGGTTTTACCAAAATATAGTGCTCCATAAATTTTACCAAATACACCTTCTCTGGATTCGTGTAAAAAACCCTCTATCTCCTTAAAAATAAAGGAATTCTTTATATCAAGAATCAAAAATTCATCTTCTTTCAATTGTTTTACATAAAAAATCTTTAAAATCTCTCCCTCTTTTTTAAAATTCAGCCCTTCATTTAAATTAGTTTTTCCAACTATATAATAGGAGTTTATGGCGAAAGAATATTCCAAAATCTTTTCCTTATCTACTCTACCATAGTCAACATAAGTTTTATAAATTACATTAGCTATTTCATCTATATTTTTTATCCTTTCTTTATAATCTGAGATCACCAACTGAGTATAAGAACGAAGTTCCCTCTCTGCAGTTAGAATAGCTTCTTTATAATTTATGTTGTAAATAACAAAAGACAGAACAAGGGAAGGTATAAAAACAACAAAGAGAACCAGCATAATTTGTTTAAATAAAAATTTCTTTTTAATTTTCATCTTTATATTGTTCCTTTATCTTTTTAATCTCCTCAAATTTCTCGATAAAGACTTTAACAACTTCTGGATCATAACTGCTTCCAGATAGTTTTTTTATTTCATTAAAAGCAAAGTCATAACTGAATGACTTTTTATATACTCTCTTGCTTGTCATAGCATCAAAGGAATCTACAACAGATACTATCCTCCCCTCCAAGGGAATTTCCTCCCCCTTTAAGCCTCTTGGGTATCCTGTTCCATTCCATTTTTCATGGTGAGAGAAAGCAATCTTCTCTGCCATTTTAAGAACAGGATTTATTGATCCAGACAGTATCTTCTTTCCAATTATTGTGTGCCTCATCATTACTTTAAATTCTTCAGGAGTTAGTGAAGCCGGTTTTAGAAGTATTCTGTCTGGGATTCCAATCTTTCCAATATCATGAAGAGGTGATGCAAGTTTTATAGTATCTACAAACTCCTTGCATAATCCAATCCCTTCTGCAATTACCTCTGAAAATTTACCCACTCTCTTAACATGTTTCCCCGTCTCATCATCTCTATACTCACCAGCTACACCCAATTTCTCTATGGTTTCATAACTTAAAAGTTCCTTCTCCTTCAATAATTTTCTGAGTTTTTCTGTTTTCTTGAAAATCTCATCTTCAAGATGGGTTTGATATCCAGTTTTTAATGCATTGTATTCTCTTATTTTTAAAAGATTTTTAATTCTTATTTCAAGCTCAACTAAATCTATGGGTTTTGATATGAACTCGTCAGCTCCTGCTTCAGCAGCTCTTGCTTTGTTTTCTCTGTGTGCTGCGGCAGTAACAATAATGATAGGTATATCCTTTGTATTTTTGTTTCTCTTTAAAATTCTCGTTGCTTCAATGCCATCCATTATTGGCATCATTATATCCATAAGGATAAGATCTGGTTTTTTCTCCGTGGCAAGAATGACAGCTTCTCTCCCATCTTTTGCATCTATAACTTCAAATCCTCTGGAAGTTAAGAATGCATTTAAAAATTCAAGGTTAAATTCTTCATCATCTACATTCAGTATCTTTCCTTCCATATTTTTCTCCGTTTATAATATTTTACCATTAATATGCTAAAATTTAACAGGGATGTATTTTTAGGTATCTTTCATCTTAAAGATATTTGAGGTTTCCATGTGAAAGCCTTTCTATTTTTACAAGATTTTGTAAAATTATATTGAAAGGAGAAAAAAATGAAGGGAAAGTTTAATGGCATCTTTGTACCACTTATAACACCATTTAAAGAGGATGGGGAGATAGACTTTGATGGTTTTGAAAAGATAATTAACTTCCTTACTCCAAAGGTCCAAGGTTTCTTTGTAAATGCAACTACAGGAGAGTTCACATCCCTTACATTAAAAGAGAGAAAAAGGATAATGGTTTTTGTAAAAGAAATTATAGGAAAAGATGTGAAACTACTTGCCAATGTCTCTTCCACTTCCTTTAAAGAAGTTGAAGAACTCATAAATCTTGCGAAAGAACTTGAATATGACGCTATTGTTTCACCACCTCCTTTTTATCTTATCCCAAACAAAGAGGGGATCAAAGATTACTTTCTATCTATAGCAAGAATTTCAGAGATGGACACAATTATCTACAACATTCCTTCATGCACAGGCTACAGCGTTAGTGTGGATTTAATAAGAGAGCTTGCCCTTAAAGAGGAGAAAATTATAGGAGTAAAGGCAACAATAGATAGTCTTGGTTATATAAAAGATTTACTACTCAAGATAAAGAAAGAGAGGGAGGATTTTTCAGTCCTTACAGGGCTTGGATTTTATCTCTCCTCAACCCTTATTCTTGGTGGAGATGGGGGAATCCTTGCTCTATCCCACATTGCCCCAGATGTTCTGACGAGTATCATTAAAAACTTTGAGGAGGGAGATCTTACCGACTTTAAGAAAAACACTGAATTTATAGCGAGGTTAGCAGATATATACAGATTTGGAACCTCTTTTGCCTCAAGTATTAAAATTGCTCTAAAACTCATGGGATTTCCAATTTCAACATATGTAAGAAAACCCCTCGTTGTGGATGATGAGGAGGCTATTTTGAATATAGAAAAAATCTTAAAGGAACTAAAAATTGTAGATTAAGGTATCATGTGGAGTGGAACTTTTTCAGTGTGTCCATCTAAATGTTTTACTGTTATATTTAATTCTTCATCCATATCAATCCCATAAACCTCAACAAGTTCTTTATCCTTCATAATTTTAAATGGTTTATCAAAAAGATTGTATTCATCCACAAGCTCAGAGATAATCTCCTTTCTCCTAAACCTATAAAAATTAGAAATAATATCTTTATAGTGAGAAAGATTGATGTGGGAGGTTTAAGAAAAGTTCCTTTAAAATCCTCTTCATTCAAATTTACATTTAAGCCAACCCCTATTACCTCTCCAATGAGTTTATCTTTAAAGATTCCTTCACTTATTATTCCGCATACCTTCTTATCTTTTATGTATACATCATTTGGAATCTTTATATTTACTCCATGAATCCCCATCTCTTTAAGTGCCCTTCCCACAGATAGGGCAGAGAGGAGTGGAAGGGCATATATAGATTTAACGGGTCTTTCTGTGAATGAAAACCATAAACCTCCTCTTTTAGAGATCCATAAGTTCCCCTTTCTCCCCCTTCCTTCGGTCTGGATAGAACTTACAACTAAAGTATTTTCAATAAAGTTCTTCTTTAAGAACTTCTGTGTTGAAGGAAGAGGCCTAAAAAAGAATAGATTTGAAGGGATTTTTTTAAGGGTGAGATTAAATTCTGAGAAAACGTCTCTTTTAAAGGAAAAATCCTCAATTTTTTTAACCTCTCCCAAAGTTTTAACAGTAAATAAATCCCTTACCTTTCTTTTTCTCTCAGGATCAATGAATTCATCTTCTATCTCAAGAAGTGGCACTATAACAAAATCTCTATCTCTGTAGTCTTTATGGGGAATTTTTAAATCCTTTTCTTTAAGAATAACATCTTCATAGAATACAATATCCACATCTATCTCCCTTGGTCCCCATCTAAATCTTTCTCTTCTCCCCATCTCTTTCTCCACTTTCTTTATAAAGAAGAGGAGACTTTTTGGATTAAGATTTGTTTCTCCGGAGATCACCACATTGAAAAATTTATTCTGTTTTCTATACCCCCATGGCTCTGTTTCGTAGAGAGATGAAACCTTTTCTATCTTAACCCTTTCCCTTAGTTTTGAAATGGTTTTTATAATTGTTTTTCTCCTATCTCCAATATTACTTCCAAGCGAGAGAACAACCTTCATTCTTTACTCTTCAATGTAAAAAGTGTTATCTCTGGAGGACATAAGAACCTTATGGGAAAAACAGATAGTCCTATACCTCTGTTTACATAGAGTTTTCCCCATTTTGTCTCATACATTCCCCTTATGTAGTTTGTCTCTGTTGGAGCCCAGAATGGTTTAACAAAGGGAATGTTTACCTGTCCACCATGTGTATGACCACAGATGATAAGGTCAAATTTTTCATCCTTAAGATGATTTACAATGCATGGTGCATGAGAAAGAAGTATTGTAAATTTCTTTTTGTTTATTCCCATTGTTGCTCTTTCTATATCATCGTGTCCTGTGTATGGGTCACTTACACCAACAATGTTTATAAAATCCCCATTTTTAAAGTAGAGTCTATTGTCATTCATTAAAACTTCAATTTCATTTCTCTCAAGCATATTTATAAGTGGGTCAATATCCCCTGCCCAATAATCCCAGTTTCCAAGAACTGCATAGGTTTTTAACTTCAAGCCACTGATAAATTTTTTAACCTCTGAAAGTTTATCCAATTTCTCATAGAAATCCCCAGTTATGAAGATAACATCAGGTTTTATTGCTCTTATTAAAAACAAAACCTCCCTTTCCCTAACTCCAAAATTCTTTATATGTAGATCTGAAATTTCAAGAATCTTTATCTTTTCAATATCCTTTGAAATCTTTTCTGATTCAATGTTTATTCTGGTTATAAGAACTAAATTTGGTTCAATGAAAAATATGTATACAAGGAATAGTGAAATTAAAATGACAAGCCACTTTAAAAATTTCTTCATAAATCTAACAAGGGAAGTCCATTTGAAATCTCTCTCTTTATCTTTGCATTTGATACAAGAATTGCCATTTCTATGAATGTGTGGACTTCTCCATCAATAAGATGTCCACCAATTGCCTTTTTATCTCTGTCCCCAAGATAGACATGAATGTGATAGGGTTTCTCTTCCCCTTTAAGAATGAATCCGCTGAAACCAAGAAGCTCAAATGGACCAGTAAATATTGAGTTTTCATAATCAACTTTACTTCCATCATACAGACCATAACCTATCTCAACATTTTTAATCATTCCAAGAGCAGTTAAAATTACTCCTGTCTCTTCCATTCTTGGATCATTAATAAGTTTCATCATAGATTCTGAGATTTTTTCTCCCTCCTCAAAAACTGCAAAAAGTATATCCTTCTCTCTCTTTATTCTCATTTATACCTCCTTTAACACAAGTTTTCTTTCAAAATTAAATCCCTCCTTAAGGGATATGGATAGAGCCTTTTTAATACTATCTATGTAATCACTACCATTGTCAAGGAAGAAGGATATTGCACCTATAAATCTATCTCTAAAACCATCTCTATCGTTTCCATTGAATTTTTCAGGGGATAGAAGGTGATAGACTTTCTCTTCAAAATTAAAGAGTATGTTCCCCTTCTCAAAGTTAACTATGATAATATCAGGTTTTGGTTCCTTTATTGTTTTTATCCTCCTTGCTGGAGAGATGAGGGATGAGCCACAGATTTTGTCAAAATCTGGTTTATCAACCCTTGCAATGGTTGGACTTCCCTTTATACCTTCAATAAGTGGTTCTCCCTCTGTATCAAGAATTGTAATCTTACCAGCATCCTTTGCAATGGTAATAAGCCTAAAGTATATATTTTCAGGAACACCAGAGGGTATGCTTCCAGAAAGAAGCACCACATCAAAATCCTTTACGATCTCTTTAAACTTATCTACAAATCCTTTTGTGTCAATGGGAGAGAGAAGTGGTCCAGTCTCAGAAACATCAGTTCTTAATCCCCTTTCATCAAATATCTTTATTGATATTCTACTTTCCTCTTCTGTCACATAAAAATCTGTGTCCAAACCTTCTCTTTTGAGTTCCTCTTCTATGTACTCGCCAGTCTTTCCCCCTATTATTCCTGTTATGACAACCTCTCCCCCTATCTTTTTAATAAATCTTGCTGCATTTATTCCCCTTCCACCTGAACTTTCCTTTGTTATTTCAATCTTGTTCATCTTTCCAACCACAAATCTTTTAACTCTTCCAATCTTTTCAATCTTCGGATTCAGGGAAACAGATAAAATCATCTCTTCTCCTTTCTCTTTAATAGTTTCTTAAGTTCAAAGATCTTATCTCTAATTCGCGCAGCCTCTTCAAACTCAAGGGTTTCAGCCTTAAGATGCATCTCCTCCTCAAGTTCCATAATGAGATAATTGATCTCTTCATGAGAGAGATTCCCACGAGATACTCTCGCAAATTCCTCAATCTCTTCTTTTCCTTTGTAAGGAAGGTCTATCAAATCCTTTACCGCCTTTCTAATGGTCTCAGGTTTTATACCATGTTTTTTATTATACTCCATTTGAATCTTTCTTCTTCTGTTGGTTTCATCTATTGCTTTTCTCATGGACTCTGTTATATTATCAGCATACATTATAACCTTCCCACTCACATTCCTCGCTGCTCTTCCTATGGTTTGAATCAAGGATACATAGGACCTTAAAAATCCCTCCTTGTCTGCATCAAGGATTGCAACAAGAGAAACCTCTGGAAGGTCAAGTCCTTCCCTCAATAGATTTATTCCAACGAGGCAATCAAACTCTCCAGCCCTAAGTTCCCTTAAAATTTCAGCCCTCTTTATGGTGTCTATGTCTGAGTGAAGATACTTTACCTTAAGACCCCTTTCTATGAGATACTCTGTTAAATCCTCTGCCATTCTCTTTGTCAGCGTTGTAACAAGCACCCTCTCGTTTTTCTCCACCCTCTTCTTTATCTCATTAATTAAATCCTCAATCTGATTCTCAGTAGGTCTCACCTCCACCATTGGATCAACAAGACCTGTTGGTCTTATGAGTTGTTCTACAACCTGTTCTGAAACAGAAAGCTCATAATCTGATGGGGTTGCTGAAACAAAGATAACCTGATTTACCCTCTCAAGGAATTCATCAAACTTAAGAGGTCTGTTATCAAGGGCAGATGGAAGTCTGAACCCATATTCAACAAGGGTTTCCTTTCTTGATCTATCTCCAAGATACATTCCCCTCACCTGTGGAACTGTGATGTGTGATTCATCAATGAATGTTATGTAGTCTTCAGGGAAGTAGTCAAGAATTGTGTAGGGTGGCTCTCCAGGTTTCCTTCCAGAGAAGTGCCTTGTGTAATTTTCAATTCCCTTACAGTATCCAGTCTCAAGAAGCATCTCAATATCAAAATTTGTCCTCTGAAGGAGTCTTTCTGCCTCAAGATACTTTCCCTTTCTTTTGAAATACTCAACCCTCTCTTTAAGTTCTCTTCTTATACTCTCAACAGCTTTCTTAATTCTCTCCTCTGTTGTCAAGAATTGTTTTGCAGGGAAGAAGACAAAGGATTCTCTCTCCTCAATCTTTGTTCCAAGGAGTGGATCAATAAGGCTTATACTTTCCACCTCATCCCCAAAAAACTCAATTCTTACTGCTACATCCATTTCTGTTGGGAAAACATCCACCGTGTCTCCCCTCACCCTTATCTTCCCTCTTGAAAAGTCTATATCGTTTCTTTCGTATTGAAGAACAATCAAATCTCTTACAAAGGATCTCCTATCAACTCTATCACCAACTTTTATAGTTATAAGCCCCTTTAAAAATTCTGTTGGATCATCCCACCCATATATACATGAGACAGAGGATACAACTATAACATCCCTCCTCTCCATCAAACTCCTCAAAGTTTTATGTCTCAATTTAACTATGTCTTCATTTATATCGGCATCCTTTTCAATGTAAAGGTCAGATTGTGGAACATACGCCTCTGGCTGATAGTAATCATAATAACTTACAAAATACTCCACTGCGTTGTAGGGAAATAAATCCCTAAATTCAGAGTAAAGTTGTGCTGCAAGGGTTTTGTTGTGGGAGAGGACAAGGGTTGGTC
This sequence comes from Caldisericia bacterium, assembly GCA_021158845.1. Taxonomy (NCBI): domain Bacteria; kingdom Pseudomonadati; phylum Caldisericota; class Caldisericia; species Caldisericia bacterium. The sequence continues at coordinate 320 of JAGGSY010000033.1, read as the reverse complement.
TGTTAACTCTTGCAATGACCTGAGCCATTGTATATGTTTTTCCTGAACCTGTAACACCAAGAAGAGTTTGAAATCTAAGCCCTTTCCTTAAACCTGTGACGAGTTTTTCAATTGCTTGAGGCTGATCTCCCTTTGGTTCATAGTCAGAGACCAGTATAAATTTATCCCTTTCTTTTAATCTCACACTTTAATTTTATATTAAATAATTAAATTTTAAAGGGAGGCAGATGCCTCTCCTATACCCTGAAGGGAGAGGATTAACTTTTACCAGTCATCTCCTGTATGCCATGCAGGAAAAGACAAAGGTTGTCCCGGAAAAA
>JAGGSY010000032.1 GCA_021158845.1 Caldisericia bacterium | reverse complement strand
GTATTTGGAACAAGACCAGAGGTTATAAAGCTCTTTCCTCTAATAAAAATTATGAAAGAGGAGGATATTGAATTAAAAATAATCTTTACAGGACAGCATAGAGAAATGGCTGAAGATCTATTTCCAATTTTTCAAATATCTCCAGATTATTCACTAAATATCATGAAGGAAAGGCAGACACTATCGGATATAACAGAGAGAATACTTGAGAGATTGGATAAAATTTTAATAAAAGAGAAGTTTGACATTGTTGTGGTTCAAGGAGATACAACAACAACTTTTGTATCTTCCCTTGTCTCCTTCTATCATAAAATTCCCATTGCCCATGTGGAGGCAGGTTTAAGAACACATAACAGATACTTCCCATTTCCCGAAGAGATGAATAGAACCCTTGTTGGTAAGCTTGCAACTCTGCACTTCGCTCCAACAGAAACAGCCAAAGAGAATCTATTAAGAGAAGGAGTGGACGAGAAAAATATATTTGTCACAGGAAATACCATTGTTGATGCTGTAATGGAAATTCTTAAAATAGATAAGCCTCTTCCCTTCAAAATCCCTGAAGATAGAAAGTTGATAGTTGTTACTGCCCATAGGAGAGAGAGTTGGGATGAGGGACTTAAAAATATAGCACTCTCTATAAAAGAGATAGCACTTAAATTCCCAGAAGAGGTATACTTTGTTTTCCCATTGCATAAGAATCCTGTAGTCAGAGAAAAAATTGTTCCCATAATTTCTAATTTAAGTAATGTAAAAATTGTAGAACCTCTAAATTATGTAGACTTCATACATCTAATTAAAAGAAGTTTCCTTATCTTGTCAGATTCTGGCGGAATACAGGAAGAGATACCCACCCTTGGAAAACCTATGCTTCTTTTAAGGAATGAAACAGAAAGACCCGAAGCAATTGAAAGTGGATTTGTTTTTCTTGTGGGAACTAAAAGAGAAAGGATCGTTGATGAAGCTACAAGAATTATAAAAGATGGATGGAAACCCAAGGTTAAAAACAATCCCTTTGGCGATGGCAAGGCATCTGAAAGAATATTAAAGATAATAAAGGAGTATCTATATGGAAATATATAGAATAGAAGGTGGAAACAGACTTAAAGGTGAGGTGATAGCACAGGGGTCAAAAAATGGAGCACTTCCTCTTATCTCAGCAAGTCTTCTCACTGATGAACCTGTCTATATAAGAAATGTTCCAAGACTACTTGATGTGGGAACCCTCATTGAGGTGATAAGAGGGATAGGTGTAAAAGCAAAACATCTAAAGGATGGGACAGTAAGTATAGAGGCTGGAAATTTAAACTGGGAAATCACTGATGAAAAGGCAAGCAGAATAAGAGGAAGTATAACCCTCGTAGGTTCCCTTCTTTCCCGTATTGGAAAGGTAAGACTCCCTTTCCCTGGGGGATGCCATATAGGATCAAGACCAATAGATCTTCATATAAAGGGATTTAAGGCACTTGGAGCAGATGTTAGAGCTCTTGGCACTCTAATAGAGGGAGAGGCAAAGAAGATGAGAGGAGCAAAGATATATCTTGATTATCCATCTGTTGGAGCCACAGAAAACATACTGCTTGCCTCTGTCTTTGCAAAGGGAGAAACTGTTATTGAAAATGCCGCACAGGAGCCAGAAGTGGTTGAACTTGCAAACTTCTTAAACTCAATGGGTGGAAAGATAGAAGGGGCAGGTACAAAATGTATAAGAGTGGAGGGAGTAAAAAAACTTCATGGCACAGATTTTACTCTATCTCCTGATAGAGTTGAGATTGGAACATTTATGATAGGAGCTGCCATTACAGGAGGAGATATAACTATAAAACCGGTCATATTTGAGCATATAATACCCCTTGTATTTAAGTTGAGGGAAATTGGAGTCAATATAAAAATAGAGAATGGAAAGATCTTAAGAGTAATAGCTAAAAAGAGACCTAAAAAGTTTGAGATAAGAACAATGCCTTTTCCTGGATTTCCCACAGATCTACAATCTCAAATGCTTGCTCTTGCAACAATAGCTGAAGGAGTCAGTCTTATTACAGAGACTGTATTTGAAAATAGGTTTATGGTTGTTCCTGAATTGAGAAAGATGGGTGCGAAGATAAGAGTGGAGGGGAGAACTGCATTTGTAGAAGGGGTTACGAAACTAATAGGAACAGAGGTAACTGCCACTGATCTTAGAGCTGGTGCAGCACTTGTCCTTGCAGGATTAAGAGCAGAGGGAGAGACTATAATAAAGAAGATATATCACATTGAAAGAGGTTACTACAATTTGCATGAAAAAATCAGACAATTAGGAGGAAAGATATGGAAAGAAACAATAAACTTTTAAAGTTCAAACTATTTGGATTATTCAACATCTTTGACATATTAGTATTTATACTTATTCTTGCTGTTGGACTTTACTTTCTAAAACCCATGTTTTTGAAAAAAGAGGTGACTCTAAATAACTACATCATCACTATGAAATTAACACAGATATCCCCAGAAATTGCAAAGGCAGTAAAGAAGGGAGACAGAATAGTAGACAAATCTGGAAGATGCTTTGGAAGCATAATAGAGGAGCCAAAGGTTGAACCCTCTAAAAAATTGGTGGAAACCTCAGATGGAAGAGTGGTTATTGCTGAAGAGCCTGTTATTGTAGATGTCACCGTTAAATTCACATTTAAGTCAAGAAATCTGAAGTATGGGAAGGATTACTTTAAAATAGGTAAAATACTCACTTTAGAGTCAGATTACTGGACAATTGAAGGAGTTGTAATTGATATTGAAAGGAAGGGCTAATCAAGTGAGGGTGGAAGAGATCTCATATGTAGTGAATCTTCCATTGCCTCTTTAAGGATTTTAATCTTTTCCACATCAAGATTCACAATTTTTGCTATTTCTGCTGGATTCTCTCCTTTTGTAAGTCTTACAAGCACCCTATCAACCACTTCGTATGACATACCCATGGCAAATTCATCTGTAATGCCAGGGATTAAATCTGGAGATGGTGGTCTATTAATTATTTCATCTGGTACACCAAGTCTTTCAGCAAGTTTGAAGACCTGTGTTTTAAAGAGATGGGCAATGGGATCTAAATCTACTGCAGAATCTCCATACTTAACAAAGAATCCAAGGAGTTTTTCAGTTTTATTACATGTACCCACGACAAGCAGGTTTTTTAGTTCTGCATAGTAGTAAAGTGTAACCATCCTTATTCTATGTTTTATTCTATGATATGCAATACCTTTCAAAAACCACTTATCTTCTAATAACTCTTCAGGAACCTTTAACCCAAGAAAGAAGGGAGATTTTTTAAATCTCTTTGTATAATCATTGTAAAACTTCCTCGTAATATTCTCCCTCATCTTTCTTGTGGGAAGCAACCAATAGGGTAGTTCCCTATAAATTCCAAATTTTGAAAGTATCGGAGAGATATTTATAATTTTGTATGATACATCATTCTCCTCTAATAGAGAGAGTGCAAGAGAAATACTTTCCTTTTCAGTATCTCTATCTGGCAAAATTAATGCAAGTATCTTTTCTTTTGGAACTGCCTTTAAAAGTAACTTCAATACAACACCAGAATCCACCCCTCCACTCACCCCCAATATAACTCCACTCCTTCCAAATTTATCCAGATAAGTTTTTATAAATCTGGTTATTTTTTCTATTTCAGCTTCCTCATTAAACATTAACTCAAGGGGTAGTTCCCTCATCTTTTATTTTCTCCATTATCTTTCTTACAAAAATTAAGTCCTCTTTCTTGTCTACATCAATAGCAATTTCAGGAAAAGGTATTGGAACAGCTCTTCCCCTAAGCTCTGTAATATCACACACAACAACCTCACAATCTTTCAATGTTGCAAGATGAAATAGAGCTTTAATCATAAAAGATATTGGAAACAGGGATGCCATTTTGATAGGAGATTTCCTTGCCTTAAGGAGTTTATACCCAAAATTTATGGCAGAGGGATAGAGTTCTCTTCTTATGGGAAGAATATTTCCAATCTTGTAATACCCCCCTTTGAGTTTCCAGTAAGTTCTCTTTGTCCCTGGGAATTTCTTCTCCACATCTCTCTTTTTATTAACGAGAACATATAGATAGCACCCTTTTTCAAAATTCTCACAAAACTCAAAAGTTTTTGTGTATATCTGGGAAGTAATCAATGGGACATCTATAGGCACAAAGACAGAATACTCATACTTTGCAATCTTATAAACATTTTCAATATTTTTCATAAAACTTCCACTGTCTTCCAAAAATACATCCACCCTTTTTCTAATATCCTCAGAAAAAATTTCAGATTTCCCAATAAGTATAATCCTCTTTATCTGAGGCGTATCCTTTAATGCATCTATTATCCAATCAATCATCCTTTTTCCAGCAATATCAAGGAGTGCCTTGTGAGGCACTCCTTCTTCTTTAACCCAGTCTTCAAGTTTATCCTGTCCACCAAGAACAACTGCCTCTATCTCCATCTTTCTACTCCACAGTTACCGATTTAGCAAGATTTCTTGGTTTATCCACATCTAATCCTCTCATATCTGCAGTGAAATAGGCAATAAGTTGTAGTGGTATAACTGAAAGGATCGGTGCAAGATATCTGTGAACCTTAGGAATGGTAATTGTTTCGTCTGAAATCTCTTTTATCTCATCAAAGTCTTCTCTGGAAATGGAAAACACCTTTCCTTCCCTTGCCTTAACTTCCTTTATGTTTGATACCATCTTCTCCACAATCCTTTCATCCGTTGTTATAGCAAAGGTTGGGACACTCTTTTCAATGAGAGCAAGGGGACCATGTTTTAATTCACCTGCTGGATATCCCTCTGCATGAATATAGGAAATCTCTTTTAACTTTAGCGCTCCCTCAAGAGCAGTAGGGTAATCAAGGAGTCTTCCTATGTAGAATACACTTCTTAAATTTACCAACTTCTCTGCTATCCTCTTTGCCTCTTCATCCTTTTTAAGAACATCTTGAGCGAGATTACCTATCCTTAAAATATCCTCAACAAGTCTTTCCTCAAAATCATAACTTATAGCTCCGTGAAGTTTACCTATATATATTGAGAGAAGTAAAAGCACAAGAATCTGAGCAACATACGCCTTTGTTGAAGCAACAGCTATCTCTGGTCCAGCATATATATAGAGAACCTCATCAGACTCCCTTGCCACAGTGCTACCAACAACATTTACAATTCCAAGAGTCTTTGCTCCCTTTTTCTTGCCAAGTCTTAAAGATGCAATGGTATCAGCAGTTTCTCCAGACTGAGATACAAGAATCAACAGAGAATCTTTACCAACATTCGGGTTTTCATACCTGAATTCAGAGGCAACCTCACATCTAACAGGAATGTGGAGAATATCCTCAAGAAAATACTTTCCTATCATTCCTGCATGATAGGCAGTTCCACAGGCAACAAGAAAGATGTTTTTAATATCATTAAAGAAATGGGGATCTCTTATTTCTGGAAGAAAGACTCTCCCATTTTTAATTCTTCCCCTTATTGCCTCCTTTAAAACCTCTCCTTCCTCCATTATTTCTTTAAGCATAAAATGCTTATAACCTTTCTTCTCTGATTGTTCAAGATTCCACGAAACTTCAAGTATGCTCTTGTTAAGTTTCTCTCCATCAAGGTTAAACACATCTACTTTATCTTTTTTAATAACTGCCACTTCCCCATCTTCCATGATTATGACCTTTTTCGTGTATGGAAGTAGCGCAGGGATATCAGAAGCAAGAAAATTTCCATCCTCGCCTATACCTATTATCAGTGGAGAATCCTTTCTCACAGCAATTATTTTGTCTGGCTCTTTCTTTGAAAATATAGCAAGAGCGAAAGAACCCTCAAGTTTTCTTACTGCTTCCAGAACTGAAGAGAGTAAATCTCCATTGTAGTATTCCTCTATAAGATGAGGAACAACTTCAGTATCTGTCTCAGAAGTAAACCTGTGTTCCTTATTTATAAGTTCTTTCTTTATCTCATCAAAGTTTTCTATTATTCCGTTATGCACAACGACAATCTCTCCACTGCAGTCAGTATGAGGATGTGCATTGTAGTCTGATGGAATTCCATGTGTTGCCCATCTTGTATGTCCTATACCAAGATAAAAATTCTTATCTGTGTATGTCCCGTTAATCTTTTTCTCAAGGTCTTTTATTCTTCCCTTGGTTCTCTTTATATAGATGTCTTCACCAAGAAGGGCTACTCCTGCAGAATCATACCCTCTGTATTCAAGTCTTTTTAAACTATCAAGGATTATGGGGAGAGTCTCTCTATCTCCAATATAACCAACTATGCCACACATAAATTTCCTCCTCGTGCCTGACCTTCCCTTTGTCCCACAGGTTACCCCATGGTTTTGAGGAAGATCTTTAGGGAGGGCACACTCCCTGGGGGCATCCGCCGAATACCTCGATTTTCACCCCTTAAAGGGGTAACCCCCTTCCTCGTCACCCAGATTCATCTGGGCCAGGCGCTTCTTTAGAGACTCTTCAAGCAAACTCGCAATAGTCTCTGTTTCCTCTTCCTTTTCTCCTTCCACCATGATTCTAATTAAATTCTCTGTACCAGATGGCCTAACAAGAACTCTTCCTCTTCCATTTAATTTCTTATTCCATAGCATCACCTCCCTTAAAAATTCCTCGTCCTTCATAATCAACTCTTTATTCTTAACCTCTACATTTCTTAACACCTGAGGAAATTTAACAAACTCTTCTGTGAGTAGAGATAGAGGCTTATTCTCTCTTAACATCGCTGATAAGATTAAAAGGGATGTTATTATTCCATCTCCAGTTTTACCTTGTGGAAGATATATTATGTGTCCGGATTGCTCTCCTCCAAGGGGAGAGTTCGTCTCAAGCATTTTATATAAAACATTCCTATCACCCACAGGAACCTCGTAGAAAGATATATTGTATTTTTTAAGAAGAGACCTCAAACCAAAATTACTCATTACAGTAATTACTATACTCCTAAGGTTAAGATACTTGGAAAGAATAAACATTATTTCATCGCCATCAACAATCTTCCCCTCTTCATCAATGGCTATTACTCTATCACCATCACCATCAAAGGTAAAGCCAACATCAGCACCTATTTCCAACAATTTCTCTGATAGGAATTTTGGATTTGTTGAACCACAATTAACATTTATCCTTTCCCCGTCCGGCTCTTCATTGAATAGATAAACTTCTGCCTTAAGTTTATTAAATATCTCACCTACTACAGTAGCTGTTGCACCAAATGCTGCATCAATTGCAATCTTAATACCTGAAAGATTTATCCTGTTCATGGATAGAATCTTATTAATATAAATTTCTTTTGCTTTAGTGAAATCAAGAAGTCTCCCACCTTTTCCAACAGGAAGAGGTCTTTCCTCCTCCATTAACCTTTCAATCTCTTCCTCCTCAGATTCTTTAAGCTTAAATCCTTCTTTTGAAAAGAATTTTATTCCATTATACTCAATGGGATTGTGAGAGGCAGAAATCATTGCTCCCCCACTTTTTCCATTTGTGGAGAGAATAAGAGATACTGCCGGGGTTGGGAGTATTCCCATCCTATAAGCATTGACTCCAGTGGATAAAATTCCAGATATAAGAGCTGTCTCAAGCATATCTGATGAAAGTCTTGGATCCTTTGCAATAACTATATCACCGTCAAAAAACAAACCAGCAGCTCTCCCAACTTTTAGAGCAAGTTCGGAGGTTAAGTCCTTATTTGCTATACCCCTTATTCCATCGGTTCCAAAGTGTTTCATGATTTAATTTCGTAGGAGTAGGTGACAGTAGCTCCAACAAACTCCATTCCACCATTCCAGGTTAACTCAAAATGGTGCATAAACTCCTCTCCTTTCTTTTCAGGTTACCTAATAAATTATAACATACAGATTAATCACTTGTCAGACGCTTAAACACATAGTATGATAGAAAGGCTACAATTAAATCAAAAATTAGTATGATGATAACACCTGGTAGGATTGATGAAAATTCCCAGCCCTTTATAGTAAGTGTCCTTATAGGATCCACAGCATAGGAAAGTGGATTAATCTTTGCAATAACTGATAACCAGTCCGGCATAGCTTTGGACGGGAATAAAGCTGTGCTTGAGAACATTAGTGGGAGAGTCATAAAGTTTATAATAGCCGTAAGTGTCTCAATGGTTTTAATGGTTGAAGAAAGAATTAGAGATATTCCAGAGAAGATGAAGGAGAAAAGCATGGAAATCAAAATTATCAGAAGCACACCAAGGAATCCAGAAGCAAATCTAACACCAAGAATATACGCGAAAAACAATATTATTGCAGACTGGAGTGCCCCCTGAATTGAAGCTGAAAGTGTCTTCCCAAAAGGAATGGATGCTCTCTTTATTGGAGCAGCAAGGAGTTTGTCCAGATATCCTATTCTTCTATCCCAGATTATGCTTGTTCCTGCAAAGATACCACTAAATAGAGATGTCATTATTACAATTCCTGGGGTCATAAAGGAAAGGTAATTACCTGTGCCAAACAATTGTGAAGCAAAGGGGTTATTGGTTATCTTGCTCATGGTGTTTCCCATCAACGCAAGCCAGATAACAGGCTGTATCATTGTTAAAATTATTCTCGTCTTCTGTCTGAAATACTTTATAAGTTCCCTTTTGCATATTGTAAATGTATCCAAAACTAATCCCATCATCTTCTTATCCTCCTCATCATTATTCTTCTTCTTACATGATCCTCCTTAGTTGCTTCCTCATCTCTTATTCTTCTACCTGTAAAATGGAGGTAAACATCGTCAAGGGTTGGCCTCTTAAGCCTTATGGATGTAATCTCAACACCCTTCTCCTTTGAAATTTCAAATATCTTTGGAATCAGCCTATCCCCATTCTGAGAAACTATAATCTGAAAAATTCCTCTCGGCAATTTTCTAACATCTTTAACCGTTGGAAGCTCCTTTACAGCAGTCAAAAACTCTTCTATTGCATTTGTATAATTTAGAGTAAAGGTAATTATGTCCCCTCCTATCAATTCCTTTAGTTTTCCCGGTTTATCAAGAGCCTTTATCTCCCCATGATCAATTATAGCCACCCTATCACACAACTCATCCGCCTCCTCCATATAATGGGTGGTCAAAAATATCGTCATCTTGTGATTATCTCTAAGTTTAACTATATAATCCCAAATAGTCACCCTTGTTTGAACATCAAGGCCAAGGGTTGGTTCGTCAAGAAAAAGAATCTTTGGCCTGTGTATCAATGCACAGGCAATATCCAGCCTCTTTCTCATGCCTCCTGAGTAAAAAGAGACAAGATCCTTTCTCCTCTCGTACAAACCAAACATTTTAAGAAGTTCCATACCTCTCTCAAGGTATTCCTTTTCTGGTATATGGTATAGAGAAGCTTGAATCCTCAAATTCTCCTCCCCTGTGAGATTATCATCAACTCCTGTTTCCTGAGATGCATATCCAATAAGCTTTCTAACTTCAAAAGGATTTTCTTTAACATTTATACCATTCACAAAAACCTCTCCCTCTGTTGGTTTCAGTAAACCTATTATGGTTTTTATGGTGGTAGTTTTTCCTGCTCCATTGGGACCAAGGAATCCAAATATCTCACCTTCATTTATGGAAAAGGTGATTCCTTTTACTGCTTCAGTTCCATTTTTATAGGTCTTTTTTAAAGATGTAACCTTGATTATTTCCTTCATAGTTCCTCCTCTATCAATTTCTTAAAAATTTTATAAAACTTCTCATCTGTTGAGGGATCTTTCCTCGCCTGTAGAACTATAATTTCCCCTATAAACTGGGAGAGATAATCATCCTCAATGTTAAACATAGATTTCACAATTTTATTTAGAATATCCCTCCTTTTAAATGATCTAAAGGGTCTCTCTCCCTTTGCTATAAGAGAGATCATTATTTCCTTAAAGGATTTCTCATGTAGGATTAAAAACTCTCTAACAGCAGCAAGAATGATTTTAACCTTTTCTTCATCACTTCTACAGTTACTAACTCTTGTCTCAAGATCCTTTAAGAACTTATTAAAGTTCTCCTTCATTATCATGAGAGAGAGATTCTCTTTAGAACCAAAAAGGTTGTATAGGGTACCTATAGAGACCCCTGATAGTTTTGCAATCTCTCTCATATTCATGCCGCTGTATCCCTTTTTTAGAAAAATCTCCTTGGCAACTTGAAATATCTCTTCTTTTTTCATGAACATTGTTCATTATATTATATAAAAGGATTTTGTCAAGTTAACCATAAGTAACCTACTGATAATTAAAAAGATTCTTAAGTGCAAAATATGATATATTTATAAGGATGACTGCCTTGATTGTTTTTATAGTATTGGTTTCTCTGGACAGAATATCCAAATATCTTATAATTAAAAACCTCTCATATGGAGAAACAATTAAATTGTTTGGTAATTTTCTAAAAATCACCAGGGTTGAGAATCCTGGAGGTATATTCGGGTTCTTTCCAAGAGGTAAGGTCTTCTTTCTTGGACTATCAATAGTTGCCATAGGGGTTTTACTATTTTTTATCCTAAGGTATCTAAAGAAGGATCCGTTTATAACTATTATTCTTACAGTCTTACTTTCAGGGGTGATTGGGAATTTCCTTGATAGGGTTATATATGGTTCAGTAATAGACTTCATCCATGTCCTTGATTTTCCTGTCTTTAACCTCTCAGATTCCTACATCACAATTGGTATAATCATTGCAATTTTCTACCTATGGAAGAAAGGCATTTAACATTTAGAATAAGAGAAGAGGGAGAGAGACTTGATTCCTTCCTCACGAGGCAAATGCATAGAGTAAGCAGAAGCTATGTTCAGGAACTTATAAAATCTGGTAAGGTTCTTGTGAATGGGGAGGTGAAGAACAAACCCTCCTATAAAATAAAGAGAGATGAAATAGTAGAGGTAATTATACCCTCTCCAAGAAAACTTGATGTTGAGCCTGAAGACCTTCCCATAGAGATTGTATATGAGGATAAGGATATAATAGTGGTCAACAAACCTCAAGGAATGCTAACACATCCTGTTGGAAGACAGAGAACAGGAACTCTTGTTAACGCACTTCTCTTTCACTCAAAGGATCTATCTGGTATTGGAGGTGTATTAAGACCTGGAATTGTTCACAGACTTGATAGAGATACATCTGGACTCTTGATTGTGGCAAAGAATGATTTTTCGCATAGAATTCTTTCAAGAAATCTAAAAGAGAGGAAGATAAAGAGAATTTACTGGACTCTCGTGAAGGGAGAAGTCTCTGAAGATGAGGGAGAGATTGAGATACCGCTACTTAAGGGATTCACAGGTAAAAAATTGGTTACTCCCTCCTTAAGAGGAAAGGAGGCATTTACATACTTTAAGGTTATAGAAAGATTTAAGGGATACACACTTCTTGAAGTTTCCTTAAAAACTGGAAGAACTCATCAGATAAGAGTACATCTCTCATATATTGGCTATCCTATAGTGGGCGATAAAATGTATGGGGTCTCAGAGTTTAATTTAAAAGGTCAACTCCTCCATGCTAAAAAAATTGTATTTACACATCCACGGACAAAAGAACTTATGAGTTTTGAGACCCCTCTGCCAGACTATTTTAGAAGTGTTTTAGAGATGCTTGAGAAAAGAGACAAATAGAGGATTTGGGTTGAGTGGTTTGGAGGAGAACTCTGGATGGAACTGAACACCTATAAAGAATGGATGGTTCTTAACCTCCACTATTTCAACCTCTCCCTGTCTTGACCTTCCAGATACATCCATCTCATAGTCCTTTAAGACGTTAAGATATGAGAGATTAAATGTGTATCTATGTCTGTGTCTTTCTCTAATAACCTTTGTTTTATATATCTTTTCAGCCAAACTTCCCTCCTCTATGATAATCTCTCCTTCTCCTAACCTCATAGTTCCCCCAAGCATTTCAATCTCTCTTTGGGAGGAAAGTAAATCTATAACAGGATGACTTGTATCCTTGTCAAACTCTGTAGAGTGTGCATCCTTCCATCCAACTCTATTTCTGAAAAACTCTATTATAATTATCTGAAGACCAAGACATATTCCAAGAAGGGGAATTTTATTCTCTCTTGCATATTTCACACTCATAATCATTCCCTCTATCCCTCTCTTTCCAAAACCACCTGGAATTATGATTCCGTGGGTATCCTTTGGAATTTCTTTTCCCTTCTCAATCTCCTCAGAGGAAATCCATTCAATCTCTGGATCAATCCCTACCTTTGCTCCTGCATGAAGTATAGCTTCTTCAAGTGATATATAAGAATCCTTCAAAGTTACATATTTACCAATTATTCCGACCTTCTTTTTTTCTCTTCCTCTCTTTAAAGATGCTGTAAATTTAATCCACTCTGACAAATCCACTCTTTTACCATTAAAGCCAAGCTCATGAAGAGTATCATTGATACCTGACTTGAGCAGATGTTCTGGAACAAAATATGGAGAAGATAAATTCTCTACCCCAAATATATTTTTAATTGGTATTCCAAGATACTTGGAGATTTTCTTCTTCTCTTCCTCACCAACCTTCATCTTAGATCTTAAGAAAAGGACATCGGGGTGAATTCCTATACTTCTAAGCTCCTTAACAGAATGTTGTGTGGGTTTTGTTTTAAACTCCCTGGTGGTTTCAAGATATGGAACATATGTAACATGAAAGAAACAGGAATCTTCCTCTCCTTTAAACTCAAATGCTGCTTCAAGGAAAGGGAGAGACTCTATATCACCAACAGTTCCCCCAATCTCAACTATAACGACATCACTCTCCTCTCTCTCTCCAACAAGTCTAATTCTTTCCTTTATTTCGTGAGTAAGATGGGGAATAACCTGAATGGTCTGTCCAAGAAAATCTCCTCTCCTTTCCTTCTCAATTATACTTTTATACAGATTACCACTTGTAACATTGTTTATCCTTGTCATATTCTTATTTAAAAATCTTTCATAGTGTCCAATATCCAGATCTACCTCACCCCCATCTGCCGTTACAAAAACCTCACCATGTTGATATGGATTCATGGAACCTGCATCCACATTTAAATAGGGATCGAATTTTAGCATTGAGACCTTTTTACCCATACTCTTTAATATAAGTCCAATGGATGAAGCAATTATCCCTTTACCAAGG
>JAGGSY010000031.1 GCA_021158845.1 Caldisericia bacterium | reverse complement strand
AAACCAAGTTCCTTTCTTAGCTCTATTATTCTCTCTCTAATCTTTTTCATCTTTTTCTGTGAATTAAAAATATTTATTTCTATTATAAATTATACAAAAAATATAAAGGGAGGGCAAATTTGCCCTCCCTTTATGAGATGGAGATTCTAACTACTTCTTTGGAACTGATGCCTTTAGATCTTTACCTGGACGGAAGGCAGGTACCTTCTTTGCTGGGATATGAATTGTTTTTTTGGTCTGTGGGTTAATTCCTTTTCTTGCCTTTCTCTGTCTTACCTCAAAAGTGCCAAAGCCAACAAGGGCAACCTTTTCCCCCTTGCTCAAAGCTTCCTTTACTGTCTCCATAAATGCCTCAAGGGTTGCAGCTGCAACCTTCTTTGTTACTCCAGCTTTTTCAGCAATCGCTGATACCAATTCTGGTTTTGTCATTTTAAACTCTCCTCCTTTCAAAGGAAATTATAAGATTTTTTAAAATTTTTAACTAAAATTCTTCTTTCAATTCTCTCTCCATCAATGATTTAACTGAGAGAATTGGTGATTTATCTTCGTATATTATCCTGTATACCTCTTCAACTATAGGCATTTCCACTTCTTTCTTCATTTCATAAACAGCTTTTACGGTATAGACACCCTCTATCACCTGTTTTGTTGAGGAAAGGATACTTTTAGCCTTAATCCCTCTCCCAACCATTTCACCAAACCACCTGTTTCGAGAAAGGGGAGAAAACGAAGTTGCTACGAGGTCTCCTATACCAGATAATCCAAAAAAGGTTTTTTCGTTGGCACCGAACAAACTGCCAAATCTTATCATCTCTCTCACTCCTCTGGTAATGAGAGCAGATTTGGTGTTAGCACCATAACCAAGACCATCAGAGATACCTGCTGCAATAGCGAGTGGATTCTTTAAACTTCCTCCTAACTCTACCCCTGTCATATCGTTTGTAGTATATACTCTAAAATACTCGTTTGTCAATAGTCTCTGAAAGAATTTCGCCACACCTATATCAAAGGAAGCCACTGTTGATGCGGTTGGAATACGAAGAGCCACTTCCTTAGAGAAGTTTGGTCCAGAGAGCACTGCAAGATTCCTTTTCCCCAAAACACTTCTAAAAACCTCGCTCATCCTCATACCCGTTTTTACCTCTATTCCTTTAGAAGCAATAAGAAATGTTTTGTTTCCTAAGTTAGTTTCCTTTAGAGATGTTAGAATCTCTCTCATGTGTTGAGAGGGAACTACAAGGATTAAGGAATCTGAGTTCTCTACAACAGGTTCAAGATCCAGATATATCTTTATTTTTTCAGGTATTATAAAACCTGGAAGGTAGTAGATGTTTTCCCTCTTTTCTTTTATTAACTTGAAGGTCTCTTTGGAGTGAACCCAGAGAGATACATCTATTCCTTTTCTGAATAAGTGAAGAGCAAGTGCAGTTCCCCATCCTCCAGCACCAATTACTCCTACTTTCACCTTTTCTCCCTCTTTTTAAATATTATATCAATAAATACACCTTTTAAGTCAAATTTTTCTCTAAATTTTGAGGTAAGATATCTCTTATAGTCATCTT
>JAGGSY010000030.1 GCA_021158845.1 Caldisericia bacterium | reverse complement strand
CAAATTTTAAAAAATAAATCTTTCCTTGTCAATTTGGGTGATAAAATAAAAATATGAGAAAGAGGCTTTTTGATTTGATAAACAGAGAGAAAAGAGATTATCCATACACCTGTGCCATTGTAAACAACCAGAGAATGGGATTTCTTGATGAGGTGGAGGAAATCTCATCAATAGAGTTATTGAGTATTAAAGACAGGGAGGGGAGAAGAACATATGAAAGGACTCTTGCATTTTTAGTCTCCTTCTCTGTAAAGAAACTATTTCCAAATCTAAATGTTTCCATAAAACACTCTTATGGAGATGCTCTATATGGTGAGATTGAAGAAGAGGAAATAGATGAAGAAATGGTATCTAAGATAAAGAACTTCCTATTAGAAGTCGTTAAGGCTGATAAACCTATTGAGAAGATTGAACTTACAAAGGAAGAAGCCATAAGAAGGCTCGTAAGAGAAAAAAGATTTGATGATATAAGACTTCTCAAGTATCTTTCAAGAGAGGTTATTCCCATATACTCCATAGATGGATATTCAGCTTACTTTGCTGGTCCCCTTCTTCCAAGAACAGGTATGCTAAAGGTCTTTGACCTTGTTTCTTATCCTCCTGGTTTCCTTATTCTCCTTCCAGAGAGAGAAGATCCATTTAAACTCTCAAAGGTTGCTGATAGAAGAAAACTGTTTGAAACATTTCAGGAATCAAAGAGATGGATTAAAACCCTTGAAATAATGTATGTGGGAGATTTGAACGAAACAATTGTGAAGGGGGAAGTTTCAAGATTGATTAAAGTCCAAGAAGCCCTGCATGAGAAGAAAATCTCAGACATAGCAGATAGAATAAAGGAGAGGAAAGCAAAGGTAGTATTAATTGCAGGACCAAGTTCATCAGGAAAAACAACCTTTGCAAAGAAGCTTGAGATACATTTAAGAGTGAATGGACTTAAGCCTCTTCTTATATCCACAGATAACTATTTTGTTGATAGAGAAAAAACTCCTATTGGCGAGGATGGTAAACCTGACTATGAAACCATTGAAGCTTTAAATTATAGACTTCTTCAGGATCACATAGAGAAACTTCTATCCAAAGAAGAGGTAATACTTCCAAGATACAACTTTATAACAGGAAAAAGCGAAAAATGGAAAAAGGTTTATCTCCCAGAAAATGGAATTCTTATGATAGAAGGAATTCATGGATTAAATCCCAAACTCACCGAGAGAATCCCTGAAGAGGAAAAATTTAAAATATATGTAAGTGCTCTCACACAACTAAACATAGATAGAATAAACAGGATACCAACAAGAGATACAAGGCTTATAAGAAGAATTGTTAGGGATGCCCATTTTAGGGGAATACCTGCCATTGAAACCATAAGAAGATGGCAGGGTGTTATAAGGGGTGAAGAGAAGTATATCTTTCCCTATCAGGAGAATGCAGATGTAATGTTCAATTCTGCCCTTGTTTATGAACTCTCCATATTAAGAACCTACGCCGAAGTCTCTCTGCGAACCATAAGCTACAACAAAAAAGAGTACAGCGAAGCTTTGAGATTACTTATCTTCCTATACCACTTTGTCCCATTAACTCCCGATGAAGTTCCTCCAACATCAATATTAAGGGAGTTCATAGGCGGAAGCGCCTTCAAGTATTAATAAGTATATGATTAGCTCTTAATCGCCCTTTTTCTGTGGAGGAGTTCAAAGTAGGCTTTCGCAAATCTGTGGGCTTCATCCCTTATCCTCTGAAAAAGGTGTAGAACTCTTGAATCCCTTGGAAGAATCAGAGGTTTATTAAAATCCTCAAAGAATAGTATCTCCTCCTTTTTGGCAATGGATATAAATTTGTAAGGGAGTTTAAGAGCTTTCTTAACCTTCAATGCCACAGAGAGTTGTCCTTTACCCCCATCAATAAGTATTAAATCTGGCTCCCATGGAAATTTCTCATCTCTTATATGGGAAAACCTCCTCTTTAAAACCTCCATCATCATGGCGTAATCGTCTGGACCCTTTGTAAATTTTATTTTAAATCTTCTGTAGTATTCTTTCTTCTCCTTTCCCATATGAAAAACTACCAAAGACCCTACAGCATCCATTCCACTAATGTTTGATATATCATACCCCTCAATATACTCTGGAATTTTCTTGAGCCCAAGTAACTCTTTAACTTTGATAAGCGTTTCTTTCTTTGTTGGAATGAATGTTTCCTTCCAGTGTTCCTCTGCATTCTCCTCTGCAAGAGAAAGCACTTCCCTCTTAAAACCCCTCTTAGGTAGTCTAATCTTTACATTATGGCCAAACTTTTCCTTTAAAAACATCTCCAATTCATCCTTCTCCTTTATTTTTACATTTGTGATAATCTCATAAGGAGCATTAATTCTCTTTGAATAAATCTGGGATATGAATGATGAGACCATCTCCCCTCTGTCCTTACTTTCAGTAATCTCAAAGGACTTTTCAAAGCTTAACCTCCCCTCCCTTACCTCCATATACTCAATTAATGGTTTCTCATCTTTTACAAAGAGGAAAACCACATCAAAGGAGACATCTTTGTTTAAGAGTACCCTCTGCTTATAAAATACCTTCTCAATGGATTCTATTCTATCCCTTAAAATGGCAGCTTTCTCAAACTCCAACTTTTTGACCGCCTCCTCCATCTCCTTTTTAAGGGAATTCTTAAGTTTTCCAACTCTTCCCTGAATAAAATAGATAAAATCCTTAACAATTTTTTGATAATTCTCTCTGTCAATCTTATCAATACATGGTCCACTGCACTCCCCAACATCATAATATATGCATTTTTTCTTTGGAAGTTTTCCCTTGCATCTACGGAGTGGAAAGAGTTTTCTTGAGATACTCAAGACTCTTCTTAAAGCTTTAACATTTGTGTATGGACCAAAATAGATAGAGCCGTCATCTTTAAGTTTCCTTGTAATAACAACATATGGAAATTCATCCTTTACAATCTTTAAGTATGGATATGATTTATCATCTTTGAGTCTTACATTGAATCTTGGTTTATATTTTTTAATTAAATTTGCCTCAAGTAGAAGCGCCTCAGATGGCGAAGATGTAACAATAAAATCAAAATCATGGATGCTTTTTCTTAAAAGTCTATCCTTTGGAAAAATAACACCACTATCTGATAAATAACTCCTCATCCTCTCTCTAAGAGAGGTTGCCTTTCCAACATATATTACCTCTTTAACTTCGTTGTAAAATATGTAAACTCCTGGTTTATCTGGGACTTTCTTAAGTTTTTCCCTCCAGTCAAGATTCTCCACAGATTAATTTTATCACCTGAAAATGGCATATGGTATTATTCACTTGATGAGAATTCCTTTAATAGTAATAACGGGACCAACTGCTGTTGGTAAAACTGAGGTTTCAATACTTGTTGCAAAGGAAATTCATGGAGAGATTGTCTCCTTTGACGCATTTCAAGTCTATAGATTCATGGATATAGGAACAAACAAAATTAGAAAGGATGAGATGCAGGGGATTCCACATCATATGATAGATGTTGTAAACCCTAACGAAGAGTTTTCTTCAGGTAGGTTTAAAGAAATGGCAGAAAGGATTATAGATTCCATCTATAGGAGAGGGAAAATTCCTGTGCTTGTTGGGGGCACGGGCTTATATTTAAGAACTCTTCTCTCCTTTGAACCACCTGGCAGTAAAAAAGAGGTAAGAGAAAAGATTGAGAAAGAGGCAGAAAAATTTGGTCTAAACTTCCTTTATGAGAAATTAAAAAAAATTGATCCGGTTTTTGCAAAAAAAATCTCTCCAAGGGATAGAAAGAGGATAATCAGAGGACTTGAAGTTTACGAAATATATAAAAAACCAATATCCTCTTTCTTTGGAGAAGAAGAAAGGTATGATGCATTAAAGTTTGTACTTTTAATGGAGAGAAAAAAACTCTACAAAAGAATAGAGGATAGAGTGGACAGAATGTTTGAATTGGGATTTGTGGATGAAGTAAAAAGAATAAAGGAGTCTTTTGGTTTTTCAAAAACATCAAAAAAGGCAATAGGATATGAAGAGATACTTCTTTATCTTTCAGGAGAAATCTCCATTGATGAGTGTAAAAGAAGGATAAAGAAGAGAACAAAGGAGTATGCAAGAAGGCAGATTATCTGGTTAAGGAAAGAGAAGAATGCGATTATAATAGATGTAACGGATAAAAAGCCTCATGATACAGCAGAGGAGATTTTAAAGAAGGTGAAAGAGAGATGGAAGAATTTATAGAGAAAGAGGAAGAGAGTTTAAGAGAAGCATTTAAAAAAATTGAGAGGATAAGATACAACAATTTTAAGAGAGTTATTGAAGCCTTTAGATTGTATAAAGTGAGGGAGATGGATTTTTATGACTCAACTGGTTATGGATTCTATGATACTGGACGGGACAAGTTAGAAAAAATATTCTCCTTGGTGTTTGGAACAGAGGATAGCCTCGTAAGAAGTCAAATTGCTTCAGGAAGTCATGCAATATCCATAGCACTGTTTGGCATCTTAAAAAAAGGAGACGAAATCCTTTCAATAACAGGAAGACCCTATGATACCATAGAGAGAACCATTGGACTTAAACCCTCTCCTCTCTCATTGAAGGATTTTGGTGTATCCTATAGAGAGGTAAACATATTCAAGGGGGATGTGGATTTTAAAAAAGTTTTAAGAGATGAGACAAAGGTTATATTCATTCAAAAATCCATGGGATACACAAAGGGGAGAAGAACCCTTTTAAATAGAGAGATTGGTGAACTTGTAAAGAAAATTAAATCAGTAAAGGATGATGTAATAGTTTTTGTAGATAACTGCTATGGAGAGTTTGTGGAGGAGAATGAACCAACACATTTTGGTGTTGATATTATTGCAGGATCACTCACTAAAAACCCAGGTGGAGGAATAGCACCATTTGGGGGATACATTGCTGGAAGAAAGGATTTAATAGAAAGGTGTTCCTCCCTTCTCTCCTCTCCCGGAATAGGAAAAGAGGGGGGAGCTCAAATCTCGTTTAAAAGAAATGCGTTTCTTGGATTATTTCTCTCTCCACATATAGTTGGGGAGGCTTTGAAGGGAATAATCCTTTCATCAAAGGTACTTGAGGATATGGGCTTTAAGGTTTTCCCAAAGTGGAATGAAGAGAGGGGGGATATAATTCTTGGAATTGAGTTTGGAGAAAGAGAGAAACTTATGAAATTTGCACAGCTTGTCCAGAACTATTCACCAATAGATTCTGATGCAATACTTGAACCCATGAGAGAAGACTTCTTCAACGAAGAGATTGTAATGGCAGCAGGAACCTTTACCCAGGGGTCATCCATTGAACTTTCCTTTGATGCACCACTCTCCCCTCCATACATTGGATACCTGCAGGGTGGACTCACCTATGAACATATAAAATATGCACTTATAAACATACTAAAAGAGATTTAAGAGGAAATCATCTTCTTCATGGAGTCAAATACATCACTTCCCCACTTCCTTACATAATTTAGTATCTCGTCTGCCTCCTTAGATACTTTTTCTCTATACCTTTCATCCTTTATATACTTCAGATTTATAAGAACATTAAGATATGCAGACATAACTCCAGCTTTTAAAGTCACAGCAGAAACACCAACATCGGATATGGCATTTTTATTACCATCCTTTAGTAGAATCTCAACAAATGGAATAATCTCCTTTGCCTTCTTCATTGCTTCAAGGGGAACATCAGTTGCCTCTTTCAGTGCATTCTGAATAGCTTCCCTCCTCTTTTTCTTCTCCTCCTCTGTCTTCTTTGGAAGGGAATAGGCTTTCATCACCTTGTTGAATGCTTCCTCATCCATCTGAGCGAGCTTTAAAAACTTATCTGAAAGTTTCTTTAGTTCTGGTATGTACCTCTCAAGACTTGGAGTTAATGCACAAACCATCTCTGACAGAGAAGATGAAAGAGAGAGAAGGAAACAGGAAACACTGCCTCCCCCTGGAGTGGGTGATGAGGAGGATAACTCCTCAATATATTCCCCTATTGTCTTTTCTTTCATCTCTTCCTCCTCAAAATGTTATTTTTTAAATCTATTATAACAAATATGATAAAATGTATTTGAGAACATTTTAGGAGGTGAGACATGCCTGGACCAATTATTGACCATGAAAAATGCACAGGTGATGAGGAGTGCGTAAATGTCTGTCCTGCAGATCCCAATGTATTTGAGATGAGAGGTGAAGGAGACGAAAGAAAAGCTTATGTGGTTCATCCAGAGGCATGCATTGAGTGCGGACTCTGTGTAGATGCATGTCCAACTGGTGCAATAACATTGGAGTAATTAATTGGGAGGCTTCCCCTCCCAGAGTAAGGATGGGTGGCCGAGTGGTTGAAGGCACCGCACTTGAAATGCGGTAGGCGGGTAAACCCTGCCTCGCGGGTTCGAATCCCGCCCCATCCGCCATAATAATGAAGGATAGATTTGGAAGAGAGATTGATTATTTAAGAATATCTGTTACAGATAGATGTAATTTTAAGTGTTTTTATTGCGTTCCAAGAGAAAAATTCACTTACATTCCCCACCATGAGATACTAAGGTATGAAGAGATACTGAAACTTGTAAAGATCTTTACAACTCTTGGAATTAAAAAGGTAAGGATAACTGGGGGAGAGCCTCTTATAAGGAGAGAGATAGAAAAACTGTTCTTTGAATTGATGAAGATAAAACAGATAGAAAGACTATCTATAACCACAAATGGCTATTTTTTAACTAAATTCATTCCAATCTTTTCAAAGACAGGGGTATCTGTAAATGTAAGTCTTGATACACTGGATAGGGAGAAGTTTAAAAAGATTACTGGAGTGGATGGGCTAACAAATGTACTTAAAGGCCTTGAATCTGCAAGGAAAAACAATGTAAATGTGAAGTTAAATACTGTTCTTATGAGAAGTAATCTTGATGAAGTGGAGAAACTTGTAGAGTTTGCCTCCTCTCTTTCCTTTCCCATAAGGTTTATAGAACTCATGCCCTTCTCCAATAAAGATTTATGGAAAAAGGAATATGTACCTCAAGATGAACTTGTTAAGGTTCTATCAAAGAGGTGGAGTATAGAAAGATACAATATAAAATTGGGTGAAGGCCCAAGTGTCTACTACAGAATAAAGGAGAATGGAGTTGTTATTGGATTTATATCTCCAATATCCCACAACTTCTGTGATAGGTGTAATAGAGTGAGACTCACATCTGATGGTTTTCTATATCCATGTCTATCAAGAAATTTAAAGTTCAACCTTAAAAAACCACTGAGGGAAGGAAAAAGTGAAGATTATATAAGGGAAAAGATAAGAGAAGTAATATATAACAAACCCTTCTCATATCTCATGGATGAGAGAGAGCCAGAAACATCTATAAGGAGGATTGGGGGATGAAAAATGTTGATGTTGGAAAAAAGAAAGATACAGAGAGGAAAGCTTCTGCCATTGGAAGGCTTTTTACAAAACCAGAGGTTATAAAACTCATAAGAGAGGGAAAAATTGAAAAAGGAGATGTTGTTACTGTTTCTGAAACTGTTGGGATGCTTGGAGTAAAGATGGTTCCCCAGATACTTCCATTCTGTCATCCACTCCTTATAACAAACATAGAGTTTGAGACAACTCTCTTTGATGAGGGAGTTATTGAGGTTAAGGGGACTGTAAGAAATGTTGGAAAAACAGGTGTGGAGATAGAGGCAATAACAGGCGTTACCTTTGTCCTCCTCAACATGTATGACATGATAAAGAGGGTTGATAGGTGGGTAAGTATTGGAGATATTAAATTGATGGAGAAGAGTGGTGGGAAAAGTGGGCATGTAAAGAGGGATTACGAGTATGAAGGAATTGTGCTTCAAGTGGCAAAAAGTGAGAAAAGAGGGTTAAAGGAAAAG
>JAGGSY010000029.1 GCA_021158845.1 Caldisericia bacterium | reverse complement strand
GTGCAGTTACAGGAAAGAGTGTTTTGGTATGACTAACAGGCAAAAGAAGGAAAATTATAGAGAAGAACTCGTTGTCCGTGGATGTTGAGTTACAGAGGTTAAATTTTAAGGGAGATTTCTGACTGGGTAGAACTCTTGGAGGTAGTAAATGAGTTTGGTGTTTCCAGTCTTATTCCTATTCATTTTATTCCTTCCTCAAGGATCTTTTTGGGTAACTCTTTAAACATGAGTTTCTTCATGCTTTATCCACTTTATCTGCTGTTATATGACCGAGCGTAAGCAAGGCGAGGAGTGAGGCGACGAAGCGTTTCGCTCTGAAGCCGAATGTAGTTTTATGTTTTACCATATTAAAATTTCCTCATAAGTTATCTTATTTCCCTTTCCAGTTGTTTTTATCTTTTTAAGTATTACCTGATATGTATGTTTTAAGTATTCCTCTCTAAAAATAACGAACTCATTATCAAGTTTAATGAAATTTTTATTGAATACGTCTAAAGCATTTTGAGATTTTATTTTTGTTGATTCTCTCACTCTAGGATTTTCTAGTTTGTTTTTTAGTTCTTCTATGTCTATTACTAAGTACGGTACTTCCACAATAATGTCAGCATGAGTTTGTTGTCTTCTTGTAAATCTACGGTCAGATGCTTCCCTTCTATATGATACTTTCTTAACTTGAATGGCAACTTTTATGTTATCCAATGCAACAATAGCGTCGATTCCCATCATATCTAATTCTGCAGAAGAAATTATCTTCTCTACGAATAGTGCATTCCATAAATATTGAAAATGGAACTGAGTAAGAATAGACATCCATATCCGATATAATCTTGCTCTAAAACCTTCTTCAACAAATTGTAATGAACAACCGTAAAAGTATTTCTTTATAAATTCATAAATGTAAGGATTGAGTTTTTCTGACCAATATATTTTAAAAACTTCATCATAGTCTTTAAAATCAGTTGTTTCCCAGTAATACCTGTAGAATATCTTAAGGGGCAATAGTTCTCTTGGTAAATCTTGTTCTACAGTTTTTATTTGTCTCAAATATGCATATTTTTCGATGTTTATCTTTTTAAGGAAATTTTCAAATTTCTTCAAATCCTCTTTCCAGTTTCTTGTCATGATAACACCTCTTTCAATTTTCTTAATTCTTCTTTTGTAGGTAATGGAAGCATCTTAAGTTGAGTTATGTTAAAATGATATGTAATGTCTCTAAAAATATCATTTACGTATTTTTTTATTATTTCTGTGTTCAAAAATTCAACTACTTCTTTATCTGTGAGGTCAAATTGCATATTTGTTAAAGTATGTTTTCTTAATAGATGATAAACGTCACCCATCCATGGATATGTTTTATAATCATAAGCAGCGCCTACTTGTCCGTCTCCTCTAAAACCTAAGCCGACAACTATATGTGGTTTATAGAAAAAATTTCTTAACTTTGTTTTTTTATTTTCATCTATCCAATATCCTGTCATAGGTTTATAGACCACTTTACCTATTTTTAAATTTCTCCCATTGAGAATTGGAAGTAAGTTGTCCTTATTTAGAATTTCCTTTGCTTTGACGATCTCTGGATTATGTTTTATCTCTGGTGTTCTTGGCGAGATTCTTATTGTGTATATATCGCCAACTCTATAACTGCAAATTTCATCAACTTTCTTGCTAAATTCTGTAGAGAATAACACAACTTCTCCTTTCCAACTATCATTTTCTGTGATTAACCGTAGGTTGGCATTATTATAATCAAATAATGTTATCTTACCCCGTTCTGATTTTGTTTTTACAAATCTTAGAACAACAGTAGTTACATCAGCTTCTGGCTTAAAGATATCATTGCCCATATATATAATTTCAGTTTTGCCTTGTACTGCAAGAAAACTACGAAGTTTTTTGAACTCATCTAAAATTATAAAAGTAGCCGGAATAATAAATATAAGCTGTCCATTATCTCTCAATAATTTAATTGACTTTTCTATAAATGCTCCATAAACATTATATTTCCCATACCATGTTTCATAAATCTCTTTGTATCTTTTTTTGGTTTCATTATCTACCCGTATTGTGTAATGTTCTGATAAACTCGGTATACCATAAGGTGGGTTACCTATAATCACATCAAAACGCTCGTCGGTATTCCAGAGTAGATAATCGTAATGAACGATATGTATACCATGAGCTAAGTTATGTTCATAAATGTATTCAATTACCTCTTTGTTAATTTCCACACCTATTTTAACTAGTGCGGTTTTAAAAATATGTTCTTTACTCTTTTTGATCCCCATCAGAAACTGACAAATTCCACAGGCAGGTTCAAGAATTTTAATACCGTCTGTATTTAATTTTCTCTCATCTATTAGGTTTACCATGAAATCAACAACCCATTGAGGTGTGAAAAATATCCCCCAATCTTTTTTAATGTGTTTGACTTTGTTATTTGCAGCAATAGCATGAACTTCAATATCTATATGTCCCATTATGATCTCCTCTTATGTAATACATAGACTTTAAATTTTTTATGGCTTCGGGGCGGAATGTCATATAACGGTTTGGAGATATGTGAAGTTTGCGAACGAAGTGAGCAAATTTGGGCGTAGCCAAAGGCGAAGCCACATATCTTCCTGTTAGGCGTGGGCGATAGCCCCGAAGTGAGCGTTAGCGAACGGAGAGTCGTGAGCAAAAGGTTCTCCATTAAATCCTCATTTCTTTTTACTGATTTATCCAAATATTTTCTTCATATTTCTTTTGAATGTTGCCATCTCTCATGATTCTGAAGGATAGTTCATTCTCATCCAATATCGCATATATTACATCTATGTTAGCATATTTCCTTGATAGCTTTCTCAAACTACCAGCAATTGGTTCTGAATATTTCTTTCTATCGGTTTCTATCCACGATTGTGGTGCACGCTCTAATGTTGTGAGAGTTGGGCAAAACATTATAAATTGAAGGGTCGGATTCCCAGGTATAGCATGATCAAAATAATCTATTTTCGTAAATAGATGTTCCTCAGTGGCATCAATTGTTTCATACTCAACAATACCAACAATTTCATCATGCTTATTTACAATCGTAATATCTGGCCGATACTGGTGCATTGCTCTCTTTCTTTCTGGATGTTTATATGGTTCTTTGAATTTTATAGACCTCTCAACATCTACAGTGTATTGCATTTTTTGAAACGCTTTGATAAGTATTCCTAAAACTCTAGAATGACATCTACCTCCAGAATAATATTCTCCATAGGACCCAATAAAATTTTGATTAAACAATTTCTTATTCACATATTCCTTAAAACATTCTATTATTTTACTTACTATCTCATCTGTTCTGTTCTGTTCATTTCTTTTCCACCTCATTTTGCTCACGATTACGCCTAACGGTTAGGCTTCTTTCTGAACCAGTTCGTCTATACTTCCATTTTAGTGGTATATGTGAACTGGTTCGGATATACTACCCTATCAAGCCCGACTTCTAGAGAACATAGCCTCCTTACTGATTTTATTGATTGTTTCATCACTCATACAACTA
>JAGGSY010000028.1 GCA_021158845.1 Caldisericia bacterium | reverse complement strand
ATTTATTCACCTTCTGAATAAAAATTATTCATGTGCTGAATAATTTTAACACATCTTGTGAAGAAACTCAACTGTTGATATAATTAATCTGTGAATTCAAGAGTTTTTGTTAAAAAAGGAGACTATACAAATTCTTTAGCCTTTATAAGGGAGACCTTTAAGACCTTTAAAGATATAGAATTCTCTGAAGGAGAAAAGGTCCTCATCTATTTTGATGGAGAGTTTGACGAAAACAGAAACCTCTCCACTTTTCCAAATCCAGTTTTTATAGAGGAGTTGGTGAGGTTTTTGCTGGATAAGGGCGTTAATGTAAGGGTTGGAAGTTCTGTGCTTGAAAAGGATAGAAACTTAACAGATATACTTGAAAATTATCCTGTTGATTTAGTCTCTTTTATGATGGAGGGGTTTGAGAAGACAAAACATGAAAAGATCATAATAGGAAGAGAGAGAAGAAAAGTGGGGGATCATGTTCAGAGAAGAATTTTAAGCAAAATCTATTTTCCAAAATCCTTCTTCTGGGCAGATTCTCTCATTCCTGTTTCAAAGATAAAACTCCATCCCTTTTTTCTTTTCTCAGGTGTTATTGCAGGGGTTACAACCCTTGTTCCATCATATACACGGACAGAACTTTACTTTTATGGAGCAAATCTTAAGGATTTTGCTGAAGGTCTATCAGAAATACTTACAATAGTTAAAAAGAAGGTAAAAGTCTCGTTCCTTGACGGAGTTGAGATCATTCAGGGAGATGAGATAAAGGGAAGTAAGTTTAATCTTAATGTTTTTATATCTTCTGATGATATGCTTTCTCTTGATTCTCTTGGCTCAGTACTTGTTGGTTTTAAACCATCAAATATTCCTCTCTTTACATCCCTATCCTTAAGACATCTTGGAATTTACAAACTTACGCAGATGAATTTAAAAGGAGATTACTTTGAGGAACTCATAAAACATCCAGAACCTCCAAGTTTAAGAAAACTCTCTCTCTTTAGGAAGACAAAGTTTTTTATAAATAGAGATAAATGTACAGATTGTGAGGAATGTTTGAATGTTTGTGCATTATCAGCCATCGACCTTAAAAACTATACCATTGATAACAAGAAATGCAGTGCATGTTTTGAGTGCTTCTTAAGATGTCCAGAGGGGGCAATAGAATTTAAAAATTAGTCTATATCTTGACAAATAAAAAAAAACTAATAAAATTGAATTACAATGAAAAAGAAGGTATCTGAGAGGCAGAAGGAAATTTTATCCATCTTAAGAAAGCACTTTAGAGAAAACGAGAGTATTACCGCTAAGGAACTCTCAAAAATTATGGATGTTAATCCAATTACTGCCTATGAACACCTAAGAAATCTTAAGGAGAAGGGGATTCTAAAGGTTGAGATGGCATTCTGTAAGAAGAAGGGGAGACCAAGATACAAATATGTACTTACAGAAGAGGGTAGAAGACTACTGAATACAGGTGTTGATTTTTATGTAGATGAAGTTAAGAACATTCTTAAGGAATTTGTGGAGGCAAGGGAGGAGGGAAGATTAAATGAACTCTTAATGGAAAAGGTAAGTAATTTCTCCAAAAATACCCTTAAGCCCCTCATTTTTATTGTTTTTGCCTTCCTTATCCTTATAACGCTCTTCAGGGATGTAAAGGAGATAGAAGTGCTTAAGGATCTATTAATGATGTCCCTCTCTTCAAAAATTGTATTTGTAAGCTTTGCATCGCTTACAGTGTTTCTCTTCTCAAAGTATGTTGGGGGTGTTGGTAATATCGATAAAAAATGGGAAGATGCCAAATACCATTTTGTCTCAATCTCTGATGAACAGAGAAAAGAGATCATAAGAATTTTAACAAATTTTATGTATGGAGGTGAAAAAGATGGGTGTAAAAGAGAGCTTGATTGGACTTATTCTTAAAAGGACCCTTATCTATGCCAAGAAAGACCCGGAGAGAAATCTTGATAAAATTCTTAACCTCCTTAAAGCTCTTACTCCGATAAAGAAATATAAAGAACAGATAGAGAGCGCCAGACAGAATATCCACAAGGAACCATACTGGGGTTTGATAACAAGAGTTTTAAGGGATATTGATACGAAAGTACTTACTACTCTTGGATATAACTTCTTTGTAAATACTATGCTTGTGGGTCAGGCAAAGAATATGGAAATGGAGAAGAAGTATGGCTTTATGGGTCCTTTTACAATTCTTATAAGTCCTACAATGAGATGCAATCTCCGCTGTGTTGGTTGCTATGCAGGAGAGTATACGAAGAAAGACGACCTTCCCCTTGATGTAGTTGACTCTGTTATAGAGCAGGGAAAAGAGATGGGAACATACCTTTACACAATTCTTGGAGGAGAACCATTCATAAGAGATGATATGTTTGAAATCTATAAAAAACACAAGGACTGCGCCTTTCAGGTATTCACAAATGGAACACTACTAAACGAGGAAAGGGTAAAGAAGATTAAAGAACTTGCAAATGTTATGCCTGTTATAAGTATTGAAGGTTTTGAAAAAGAGACAGATGAGAGAAGGGGGAAGGGTGTGTTTAAAAAATTAATGCACACTATGGATTTACTTCGTGAGAATGGTATTTTGTTTGGTTTTTCTGTAACTTATACAAAGTTAAACGCAGATATTGTTACAACCGATGAATTTCTGGATATGCTTATTGAAAGAGGTGCCTTCTGGGGATGGTATTTCCTCTACATGCCCATTGGCAGAGCGCCAAGCGTTGAGTTAATGGCGACGGCAGAGCAGAGAAAGAAACTTGGAGAGTTTGTAAGAAGGGTTAGAACAACAAAACAGATATGGCCTATGGATTTCTGGAATGATGCCCCCTATGTTGGAGGGTGTATTGCAGGTGGAAGGAGGTATCTACATATCAATCATAAAGGAGAGGCAGAACCATGCATATTCCTTCACTTCTCTGGTGGGAATGTAAAGGAGAAGTCTTTAATAGAAATCATGCAGTCACCATTATTCTCCACAATCAGAAAATTCCAGCCATTCAATAAGAACCTTCTCCTTCCATGTCAGATTATAGATCAGCCAAAGGTATTCCGCTATATCTATAAAAAAACAAGACCAAATATTACAGATATGGATGCAGATTTACTTGTTAAGGATGCAAAGCTTATGAGAGACCTTGATGAGTATTCAAGGTCAGTTCATAAAACAATGAAAGAGGTGTGGGAAACTACCCCAGAGTTTGTAAAGGGGTATCATCAGGTTGCCAAGGAAAGAATTGAAGAGAAGAAGAAGAGATTAAACGAAGAGGCGATGAGGAAGAGGAAGAAATACGAGGAGATTTTAAGAAAGAAGAAGGAAAGGGAAGCAAAGGAAGCAAAGGTATAAGATAGAAAGTTTAAAGCTTAAGGCTCGGGAAATCCCGAGCCTTTTTTATTCTAAGAAAATACTCTCTATTTCCCTTCTCTTTGATAACAAAAATCTTTTAACTTCATCCCATGAAATTTCCTCACAAATTGGATCAGGTGAGCTTTCCACATCTTCAAAGAAGAATAATGATTTGGTTATGTGATACCAGTTTAACCTCTCCTTTGAAAATTTCTTTATCATTAAATCTTTAAGTTCTCTAATGGAGATATTTTTCATAATAAAGACTATGTCAAAATAGTCTTTCTTTTCTGCTCTCTGGGAAAGACTTAGAAGTTTCATAGCTGCCACATCTTTTAAAGATGCAACGGGAATTCCATTAAAATCCTCTAAGGGATAAAGCAACGGGTATGGATAGTAAAACATTGAGACAAGAGTTTTATCTATTTCAGAATGCACTGTATCTCTTTCAGAGTATATAATTTTTCCTCCCAATTTTAATATCTCTGAAGATAAAGTCTCTGAATCGAACTCTTGACTATTGAAGAAATCCAAGTCCTTAGAGTATCTATGCTCTAAATGAAGTGAGAGTGAAGTTCCACCTGCGAGGTAAAACCCATACTTTAAGATGATGTTTTTAATCCTCTTTATCACCCTTACTGTTGTTTCTGGTATGTATTTCTTAAGCAATAGATCTCCTCCCTTGGTATATTTAATCTTAAAGCCCAGTAGTTAGCACTCTTTCTATCAATATTCTTACTTTTCTTAACCACCTCTCCAATTTCCTTTAAAGAATAGGTTTTAAGCATCCATCTAACATCCTTTTCATTTCCATACTTTATTATTCTCTCAATTATGAATTTTTTATGTCTTTTTATATCAAGTTTCTCAATATCCACATCCCACAAGATTACCTTAACACTCTCCGGTATCTTCTCCATACATAAATTTTACCACTCATTGACATATCACCTTCATATATCCACAGCCACTCTTT
>JAGGSY010000027.1 GCA_021158845.1 Caldisericia bacterium | reverse complement strand
GTATAGAAAAAGGAAAGAGGAGATTGAAAAAGAAGAAAAGCTATTAGATAAAATAAAATTCTTGCCCATTTTTACAAAGACGGGAAAAAGGATAGAGATATCTGCGAACATAGGAAGACCAGAAGAGGCAGACATGGCTATAAAGAGTGGAGCAGAGGGGATAGGTTTGTTTAGAACAGAGTTCCTTTTTTTAGATAGAAGAGAACCTCCATCTGAAGAGGAACAATTTAAAGCCTATAAGTCTGTTATTGAGAAGTTTAAAGACAAACCTGTTATTATAAGGACACTTGATATAGGGGGAGATAAACAGATTCCGTATCTTAATTTGGAGAAAGAGTTAAATCCTTTTCTTGGTGTAAGGGCAATAAGGCTGTGTCTCAAAAGAAAGGATTTATTTAAAACTCAACTTAAGGCTATATTAAGGGCAGGAGTTTTTGGGAATGTGAAGATAATGTATCCCATGATTGCTGTAAAAGATGAGATTGTGGAGGCAAATAATATACTTGAGGAAGTTAAGAAAGAATTAAAGAAAGAGGGTAAAGAATTTAAGGAAAATATAGAAGTGGGAATAATGATTGAAATACCATCTGCAGCTTTAATGGCTGATGAACTTATAAAGTATGTTGATTTCTTTAGCATAGGAACAAACGATCTAATTCAATATACATTTGCTGCTGATAGGACAAATGAGAATGTTTCCTATCTTTACAGACCCTTAAGTGATGCTATTTTGAATCTTATCAAGATGACTATAGATGCCTCACACAAATATGGTAAATGGACAGGTGTATGTGGAGAAATGGCAGGGGATACAAAAGCAATCCCTGAACTCATAAAACTGGGAATTGATGAGTTAAGTATGACACCTCAAAAAATTCCGAAAGCCAAGTTTACGATAATGAATCTAAATTATTAGTCTTCGTCGCCTGTTATCTTTTTTACTGCTATTTTTATGACTGACTTTGCAATATCCCTATACATTTTGAATCTCCATCTTCTCCCCTTTTGTTTGCCCACTTTCTCTTCCTTCATCAGTTGGGTAACCCCCTCAAGGATAACATATTTTACCTTTATCCTGTTACTCCAGAAATACTCTGTTAATACAATTTCAAATCCATATTTTACATTTGGATCATAGGAGAAATTTTCCCACACCTCTCTCTTTAGTGCCCTTTGACCTGAAAGGAAGGGAGTTATTTTATGTGAGAAATCTGTTAAGAATCTTCCCTTCTCAAAGATTCCGCATGTGGTTACAACTTCCCCCTCAATTATAGGTCTTATAAGTTCTGTAATATGATTCTGTTTAAGACCAATTAGGTCTCCATCCAGGAAAACAATTATATCACCTTTACTTGCCTTTACTCCTTCGTAATATGCCCATCCTTTCCCCTTGTTCTCTTTAAAATTTATTACCTTAGCTCCACTTTTCTTTGCAATAATTGGTGTTCTATCAGTGGATGCATCGTTAACCACAATTACTTCATCAACAAAAGGATTGTTTTTTGCAATTTTCACAACTCCCCCTATTGTTCTCTCCTCATTAAAGGCAGGAATTATAACGCTAACTTTCATATATCTCTCTCCTTAGAAACTCCTCTATCTCTTCAGGCTTTATTTTAAAAACTTCTCCATCCCTTCTCCTTTTAACCTCTATTAAACCATCCTTTAGATACCCCTTTCCAAATATGAGTTTATAGGGAAAACCAATTAAATCAGCATCTTTAAACTTCTCTCCAGGCGAAAGGGGTCTATCCTCATAAACGACTTCAAAATGAGATTCAAGGAGTTTCTCATAAATCTTCTTTGAATCCACAAGGATTTTCTCATCCTCTTTTAATGGAATAACAATAACATGGTATGGTGCAATCTCATTTGTCCATACAATTCCCTTATCGTCATGATACTGCTCAATGGTTGCAGCAATTATCCTTGCCATTCCAATTCCATAGCATCCCATTATGAATGGCTTTAGTTCTCCCTCCTTTGTTTGGAAGTATGCCTTCATACTTTCTGAATATTTTGTTCCAAGCTGGAATGTATGTCCCAATTCAATCCCAACCTTCTTCTTAAGAGGAGAACCACAGACTGGACAGGGATCTCCATCTCTCACCTCCCTTATATCAACAATTTCATCTGATTCAAAATCCCTTCCAAAGGAGACACCCTTATAGTGATAATCTTTTTTGTTTGAACCTGAAACTCCACCCTTTACACCCTCAACTCTCATGTCTGCTATTATTCTTCCTTTAAATCCAATGGGACCTGTAAATCCAAGTGGACCACCTGTATATCTCTCTATCTCCTCTTCTGTGGCAAGTCTAATCTCTTTAGCCTTAAGATAGTTTTTGAGTTTAACCTCATTTATCTCATCATCCCCTCTAACTACGGCAAGAACTGGTTCTCCATCAACGATGTAAAGTATGGATTTAAGAAGTTTATAAGGAGGAACTTTAAGGAAACTACTAACCTCTTCTACTTTTTTCATCCCTGGTGTATGGACAAGTTCAAGTGGTTCGTCCTTTTCATCTTCTGGTTTTACAAGTTTACTCTTTGCTGCCTCTATATTTGCTGCGTATCCACAATTTTCACACACAACAAATTCACATTCTCCTATTTCACTTTCAGCGACAAACTCATGGGAAACCTTCCCACCTATTGCCCCAGAATCAGCTTCAACAGGGATATATTTTAATTTGAATCTATCAAATATTCTTTTGTATGCGTTAAATATCTCTTTATAGGATTCTGAAAGAGACTCCCAAGAATCATGAAATGAGTAAAGATCCTTCATGAGGAACTCTCTACTTCTCATAACTCCAAATCTTGGTCTTATCTCATCCCTAAACTTGGTTTGAATCTGGTATAAAAGTATAGGTAGGTTCTTATAGGATTTTATCGTGTTTTTTACAATCAATGTTATTATTTCTTCATGGGTTGGACCAAGACAGAAGTCCCTTCCCTTCCTATCTTTTAATTTGAAGAGTTCATCTCCATAAACATCCCACCTACCTGTTTCATCCCATGGTTCCCTTGGAAGGAGTGCTGGCATCAAAAGTTCCTGGGCACCAATTCTGTTCATCTCCTCTCTAACTATATTCACCACCTTGTTTAAAACTCTAAAACCAAGAGGTAAGAATACATAAATTCCAGAACTAATCTGCCTTATAAGTCCAGCTCTAAGCATCAATTTATGACTTATGCTTTCAGCATCGCTTGGATCTTCTCTCAATGTTGGAACAAACATTTTAGATAGAAGCATCCTTCACCTCACTTTCTATAAGTTTTTTTAATTCATCAACTGCATTCTCCTCATCAACAAATTTTATCTTCACTCCCTTTTTAAATAGAAGTATCTTTCCTCTTGTTAAAGCAATTCCATAGTCTGCCTGTCCTGCCTCTCCCAGAGCATTAACTTCACATCCCATAACTGCAACTTTAATTGGTATCTTCAAGTTTCCAATTTCTTCTCTCACCCTTTCAAGAATTTTATCAAAATCTTTATTACATCTTCCACACTTTGGACAGGCAATTATCTCAACCCTTTCCCTCTTTCTTAATCCAAGATTCTCAAGGATGAGTCTCCCCACTCTAACCTCATCACTTGATGAACCTGTGAGGGATACCCTTATTGTATCTCCAATTCCTTCCATTAAAAGATATCCAATGGCTATACTGGATTTAATCAATCCCTCCTCTCCACCCCCTGTTGCTGTAACTCCAAGATGAATTGGGTATGGAAAGAGCTCTTTCATCTTCCTGTATGTTTCTATGGTTAACATTACATCTGGTGACTTTGCAGAAAGGACTATGTCTTTAAAAGAAAGTTTTTCAAGTATAGAAACCTCCCTTTTTAAAGATTCAATGAGATCATCTGAGTTTACTTTCCCTTTCTTTCCCTCATACACAATTGAACCAGAGTTTACACCAACCCTTATGGGAATTTTCATCTCCTTCGCCTTATTTACAATTCTCTCTATATCTCTTTCGTTTCTTATATTTGATGGATTAAGTCTTATCTTCTTTACTCCAGCATCCATTGAGAGTATTGCAAGCTCAGGGTTAAAATGTATATCGGCAATTATCGGAACAGGACTTCTTTTAACTATTTCTCTTAAAGCGTCTATGCTTTTTCTATCAGGGACAGCAACCCTTACAAGGGAGGCACCCTCTTCAACCATATCCTCTATCTCTTCAAGGACTTTATCTACATCATTTGTATCACTTTTTGCCATTCCCTGAAGAATAATCTCCTCTCCCCCTATAACTACATCTCCAACATAAACTTTCCTTTTCATTTAAAGAATCTTAGTATGTCAAAGAAGGTTATGACAAACATCAAACCTATGAGGATGACATAACCTATAAAGTGAACAAGGTTTTCCTTTTCAGGTGGAACCCTTCTCTTTGTTATTGCCTCGTATATAATGAACATAAGTCTTCCACCATCAAGGGCTGGAATTGGAAGAAGGTTTGTAATTCCAAGGGCAAGACTTATTACCCCACTGAACCAAATAAAAGCTACACCACCTGCCTGTCTTCCAACATCTGCTGTAAATTTAACTATACCAACAGGACCAGCAATTCCAGAAATGTTTCCCCTCACTATCATCCTCAAGGATAGAACTACAAGGGTTAAGACTCGCCATATCTCTTTAAGTGCAAGCCAGAACGCCTCAAAGATACTTACCCTTTCAAAATCACTCACAATCCCTATTATCCACCTTCCATCCTCTGATTTCACAGGTTTCACATTGAAGGAAAGAATCTTTCCATCTCTTTCAACTTTAATTGTAATCTCCTCCCCATTGCTTCCACCTATCTCCCTTATCACATCCTCCCATGATTTAATCTCAACTCCATTTATCTCAACAATCTTGTCTCCCTTCCTTATACCTGCCTCATACGCAGGTAAACCTTTTGTTACATCCTTTATTCTTGTTGATAGATGAGATATATCTCCAAAAACAGAGTATACAAGAAAGAATATAAGGATAGCAATGATTATATTCATAACAGGACCTGCAAGTATAGTAAAGAGTCTCTTTGAGACAGGCTGAGCATAGAAACTATCTGGATCTTCGCTTTCTCCCTCCTCTCCCTTTATCTTCACATAGGCGAGGAAGGGTATGAGTCTTATGCTATACTGGGTCTCCTCCTTTTTGTAAGATAATATCTTTGGTCCAAAACCAAGTGAGAATTCCTCAACAGCAATACCACTTCTCTTTGCTGCAAGGAAGTGTCCATACTCATGAGCTATAGCCATAAAAGATAATGCCACTATGGCAAGTACTATATACAATTTTTCACCTCTCTCTCTATAATTTCTCTTACTTCAGATTTAACGTCCTCTATAATTTTAATGGATAACTCTCTTTTTTTCACGTTGTTGTATACCTTCTCAAGCAATCTTGGTATGTCAATAAAACCTATTTTTTCTTCAAGAAACAGATTTACAAGTATTTCATCTGCAAAAACAATGGAAAGAGGGACTGTTCCTCCCTTCTTTCCAGCCTCAACGATTATTTCAAAACATGGATAATCCTTTTTGTTGAAAGGGTAAAATGAGAGATTTTTATGAAAGTTGAAACGAGGGAACCTATTTCTCCTCCTCTCTGGATATGTGAGAGCATACTCAATTGGATACCTCATATCTGGATAGGATAGGAGAGCAAAGATTTCTCCATCTATCATTTCAACCATTGAGTGGATTATACTTTCTCTGTGAATTATGGCATCTATTTTTTCAAATGGAAAATCAAAGAACAGGTGCGTTTCCACAACCTCCATTCCCTTGTTGAACATAGTTGCAGAGTCTATAGTTATCTTCTTTCCCATTTTCCATGTTGGGTGTTTCAATGCATCTTCTGGTTTTGCATTCTTTAGTTCTTCAAAACTTTTACCAAAAAGTGCTCCACCAGATGCAGTTAGTATTATTCTCTCAACTTCCTCCCTTTTCTTTCCCTCAAGGAGTTGAAATATTGCGGAGTGTTCTGAATCAATTGGGATGAGAGTCTTATTTCTCTTCTTTAATTCCTTTACTATAAGTTCTCCTCCACCGACAAAGGATTCCTTACTTGATATGAATACTTCCTTTTCATTTCTTATGGATAGAACAATCCATTCTATATCATTTACTCCTCCGGAGGAAAAGAACATTGTATCTATTCTTTTATCTGAGATAATCTCTTTGATTCCTTCATCAAAAGGTAATATTTTTGCTCCTTTTATTCCATTAAGGATTTTCAATCTTTCTTTATCTCTAATTAAGATGTATTCTGGTTTAAACTCCTCCCAGATCTTAATAAGTTTCTCCACATTTTTTCTTGCAGATACACCAACAAGCTTGTATTTATCCTTTAGATTCCTCAGGACATCAATAGTTTGAGTTCCAATTGATCCAGTTGCTCCTACAATAAATATATTTCTCATAATAGGTAAAACAACACAGGTATTGTAAATATAAGACTATCAATCCTATCCATTATACCACCATG
Source organism: Caldisericia bacterium (assembly GCA_021158845.1). Lineage (NCBI taxonomy): Bacteria > Pseudomonadati > Caldisericota > Caldisericia > Caldisericia bacterium. The sequence goes on along the minus strand of JAGGSY010000027.1, from coordinate 5,093 downwards.
ACCCATGATTATTTTCCCTGAATCCTTTACATTAAATCTCCTCTTTATAAGGGATTCAAATATATCTCCGAGGAAGGAGAGGATTACTATAACTAAGGAAAATACAAATGATTTGTATAGAGGAAAGAGGTTGAACAGAAGAGAGGAAATAAATAGAAAGATGGATACTACAATGAAACTTCCAACAAGTCCCTCATAACTTTTACCAGGAGAGATATTTGGGACAATTCTTCTCTTTCCAAATTTCTTACCCAAAAAATATGCTGAAATATCATCAATCCATATGGATAGAAGGATTATTAGTGATATTAAAAATCCTTTCTCCTCTCTAATCATGTAGAAGAAAGACAGGGGAATGGATGTTATGGTTATGAAAATAAAGGGATAGAGGATGTGTTTTTCCATGTCATTTTTGTCTTTCCTCTCTATCAGGAATACAATAAATACATAAAGAAGTATGAAACTTATTGCAACTTCCTTTCTTATGAAGAATGGTATAAGAAGAGAGGGAAAATAAAGAAAATTTTTTATCCCCGAAATATCCAAGAGTTCAAACAGAGATATTGTTGATAGAAGTAAAAGAAAAACAAGGAAGTAGTATTTTCCAAGATAGAGGAAAACAAGGAAGGGAATACCAAAATATAAAGCTCCTATAATTCTTTTCTTTGTTTCAGATAGCGCCAAATCTTCTCTTCCTCCTTTCATACTCCTTAAGAGCTTTCTCAAACTCTTTCTCATCAAAATCAGGCCACAACACTTCTGTAAAGTATAACTCTGTGTAAGCAAGCTGATACAGGAAAAAGTTGGATATTCTCTTCTCCCCTGATGTTCTAATCAAAAGATCTGGATCAGAAAATGGAAATGTAAGGAGATACTTCTTGAAACTCTCCTCATCTATTTTACTTTTCTTTTCTTTGATGATTCTATTAACAGCTTGAACTATATCGTATCTTCCACCATAATTTAGAGCAATAAGAAGATTCATTTTGTCGTTGTCTTTGGAGAGTTCTTCTGCTCTATCCATTCTTTCAAGGACAAAATCTGGTATCCCCTCTCTCTTTGATAAAAATTTTATTCTTACCCCCTTCTCTATCAATTCATCAAACTCTCTATCTATCGTTTCTTTAAAGAGATTCATAAGGAACATCACCTCATCCTTTGGCCTTTTCCAGTTTTCTGTTGAAAAGGAAAAAAGAGAAAGCGTTTTTATTCCAATTTCATGCGAAAATTTAACTGTTCTCTTTACAGCTTTTACTCCCTCTCTATGGCCAAAAACCCTTGGGAGGCCACGCTTTGTTGCCCATCTTCCATTTCCATCCATTATTATTGCAACATGTTCTGGTAATTTATACTTCTCTTTCAACTATTGCTCCCTCCGGACACTCTTTTATACATATTCCGCAGTATATACACCTATTTAAATTTATCTTAAACCCATCTTCTCTTTCGACTATCGCCTCAACTGGGCAATCCTTCAGGCATTCCCTACATTTATTACATTTGCCCTTTAGTATTTCTATAATGTACACCCTTTATCCCAGAATATCCTTTTCCTTTGCCTTCTCGTGCTTTGATAAAATTTCATTGTACTTATCTGTTAACTTCTGAATTTCCTCTTGATATCTATGACTTTCATCTTCAGAGATTTTTTTATCCTTCTCTGCCTTCCTTATCTCCTCTATTGCATCTCTTCTTATATTTCTTATGGATATTCTCCTCTCTTCAGTGAGCTTCTTTACAAGTTTCACAAGTTCCTGCCTTCTCTCTTCAGATAGAGGTGGGAAGAAGATTTTTATTATGTTTCCTTCAAGTTGAGGATTCAATCCGAGATTTGCCTGTTGTATTGCCTTTTCCACATCCTTAATAACATTTTTATCCCATGGTTCTACAATGACAGTTTGGGGGTTTACAACATTTATACTTGCAACCTGATTTAAAGGAACATGCTGGCCATAGTATTCAACCTTGATTTCTTCAAGGATTACAGGATTTGCCTTGCCAAGCCTTATTTTACTAAATTCCTCAAGAAGGTTTTTCTCCACCTTCTTCATTCTTCTCTCTGTTTCTCTTATAAGCTCCTTCATTTTTAACCTCCCTTTATAATTGTTCCTTCTCTTTCAAACACAGCTTTATAAATTGAATCTGGTTTTTTAATGTTAAACACAATAACTGGAATTTTACTATCCCTTGATAGGGAGATCGCAGTGGGGTCAAGTGCTCTTAAATTTTTTGCAAGAAACTCTGTAAATGTTATCTCTTTTAATAGTTTTGCCTCTTTGTGTTTATGAGGATCCTCTGAATACACACCATCAACATTTGTTGCCTTAAGAATTACATCTGCTCCAATCTCTGCTGCCCTTAAGGCAGCTGCCGTATCTGTTGTAAAGAAGGGATTTCCTGTCCCTGCTGCAAATATCACAATTCTTCCCTTTTCAAGATGTCTTACAGCTTTTCTTCTTATGTAAGGTTCGCAGACCTCCATTATATTTATTGCAGATTGAACCCTTACAATAAGCCCCATCTTCTCAAGCACTGATTGGAGTGCCAGTGCATTCATTACAGTGGCAAGCATCCCTATGTAATCAGCAGTTGATCTATCCATACCCATTTTTTCCCATTCACTGCCTCTCCATATGTTTCCTCCACCTACAACAATTGCAACCTGAACTCCTCTTTCTTTAATTCTCTTTATCTGCTTTCCAATGTATTCAAGAAACTTTAAATCTACGCCAAACTTCTTTTCTCCTAAAAGTGATTCTCCAGATATTTTAAGGAGTATCCTCTTATACGACATAGATTATTCTTCTCCAATTTGAAATCTCACAAATCTTTTCACAACTATGTTTTCTCCAAGTTTTGAGATGTACTCCTTTATAAGATCCTGAACTTTTATCTTTTCATCCCTTATATAGGGAAGTTCAAGTAGACAGTGTTTTGAATAAAAATCATTGAGTTTCCCCTCTATTATCTTCTCAATTATGTGAGGTGGTTTATTCATCTCTTTAAGTTGCTCTCTAATTATCTCCTTCTCCTTTTCAATAACCTCCTTTGGAACATCCTCTCTACTTATATATTCTGGTGCATCAAAGGCAATTTGAAGACATAGTTCATTTGCCAGTTTCTTAAAATCATCTGTCCTTGCAACAAAATCTGTTTCGCAGTTAAGTTCTATCATGACTCCGATCTTTCCCCCAAGATGGATATATGAGTGGACAATTCCTTCCTTTGCCACTCTACCCATCTTCTTTTCTGCCCTTGCGAGTCCCTTCTTCCTCAAATACTCAATAGCTTTCTCTATATCTCCACCGGTTTCCACAAGAGCTTCCTTGCAATGGGAAACTCCTGCTCCTGTTTTTTCCCTTAATTCTTTAATTAGATCCATACTAATCTTCATTCTTCTCCTCCTTTATCTCTTCTTTATTGTCTTCTTCAGATGCTTCACCCTCTTCTTTCCCCTCCTCCATGAATTCCTTTATCTCTTCTTCACTTGTAAGGAACATCTCTTCTACCTTCTCCTCGGGTTTCTTTTCCTCTTCTATAATCTTTCCCTCTCTTCCCTCTATCACTGCATCTGCAATGGCGCCTGTTATAAGCCTTATAGCTCTTATTGCATCATCGTTGGAAGGGATTGGAATATCTGCATCGTCAGGATCGCAGTTTGTATCAACCATCGCTATAACTGTAACACCCTTTTTCCTTGCCTCAAGTATTGCATTTCTGTCCTTCTTTGTATCTGTTACAAATATTGCTCTTGGTATTTTTGGTATTCCTCTCAAACCTCCAAAGAATCTTAAGAGTTTTCTCTTCTCCCTCCTTAATTTCTTTGCCTCTTTAAGTGGAAGCTTATCTATATCTCCTCTCTCATCCATTCTTATTAGCTCCTCAAGTCTATCTATCCTTTTTCTAATTTCAGAAAAGTTTGTGAGAAGTCCACCAACCCATCTCTGATTAACATAGTACATGCCACATCTCTCTGCCTCTTCTTTTACGATATCCTGAGCCTGTTTCTTTGTTCCAACAAAGATAATTATTTCACCTTCTCTTACAATATTGGAGACATACTCACATGCCCTTTCAATTGCTTCAAGGGTATATCTTAAATCAAATATGTGAATCCCATTTCTCTCCATAAATATGTACTTCTTCATCTTGGGATTCCATCTCTTGGTTTGATGACCAAAATGTGCTCCTACTTCAAGGAGTTGTTTCATGGTTACCTGCATCTTTTACCTCCTTTAGGTTTTTCCTCCGTCCCTTCATCTTTTCTTCAGACTTCCACATTTGGAAGCACCATGAAGAAAATCCAGGACGTGTGGTTTCCATCTCTTTATACCATAAAAACAGGGTTAGGTCAAATTTTGTTAAGAGAGATATGAATAGATCTAAGAAGCATAAATAAATTTAATGAAAATGATTAGAAGTTATTAAGGCGTATCAATAGGATAATTATTATATAATAATTAAAAATGGGTTTTAAAAATGAAGTTTATGAAGGAAAAGGCATGGAAAACAACAATCAACTTATAACAAGAAAGAAAAAGAGAAAACGATTATCATCTCTTGATCATTTCCGTGGGCTTGCTCTGTTTTTAATGATACTTGTTAATTCCCTATCTTCCTATAGCAATGTGCCAAACTGGTTAAAACACTCTCCATGGAATGGCTATCAATTCCCTGACTTGGTAGCTCCAATGTTTCTATTTGCCATGGGTATGGCATATCGCATTTCTCTAAATGCGAGACTTTCTCGTTTTGGATTAAAGAAAACCCTCTTTCATTTTGTAAAACGCTATGTAATTTTATTTCTTTTTGGATTTGTGGGAATTTTATTAGTTAAAAGATCCTTTGATTGGGGAATATTACAGATGCTTGGTGCAGTTGGCTTGTTTAGTCTGCCAATCATGTTTTTACCCCCATTATACAGTATAGTTACTTCTCTTATTTTACTGATATTCTATCAAATCTCCATAGATACTCTTGGGTTAAGTGCCTATGTTTCTAAATTTGATATGGGTAGTCCCTTTGCTACACTTTCATGGTCTTTTATCCTTGTTTTTGCTGCTTCATTTGTAGGAATTGAAGTATTTTCTCAA
>JAGGSY010000026.1 GCA_021158845.1 Caldisericia bacterium | reverse complement strand
GATAGCAACAAGGCTGCTAAATATTGATGAGAGAAACAGGTATCCCATAAGGGAATTATAACTTAAAAGGAGGTGAACTATGTAATTCCATTCCAGAATCAGAGATCTACACCTTCACAGGCTTAGTCAAGCTGCTAAGGTAAGAGTTCTTCCAAAGAATTTGAAGGAAGCCTTAAGAAGAAGTGGGCTTTCAGAAGAGATGTTTTATGATGCAACAAAAGCTGCAAGAGCCGCTGGCTTTATAGGGCAAAATTCTGTAAACAATGCAGGACTTCTCCTTCTTGAAGCTGTAGGTGAGATGAATCCAAAGGAGAGGTTGGGAGGATACACAGAAGTTTTATGAGGGAGCCTTGCTCCCTCATTTTTCCTTCATAATCTTTTCAAATTTCTTTAATGGGAGTGTATTTATAATATCTTCCTTTGTAAGCCACCCTCTCCTTGCCACTCCAACTCCATATCTTATGTCAGGGAGAGAAACCTTTGCATGGGCATCTGTTCCTATTGTAAACTTTAAGCCATAAAGACTCTTTGCGTGCATAACATTCAAATCACTCAAATCAAGCCTCTGTGGTGTTGCATTTATCTCAAGAAATACACCGCTATTTTTAGCCTCTTTAAATATCTCCTCAATGTCCACCTTGTATCCCTCCCTTTCTCCAATTATCCTACCTGTCGGGTGTGCAATTATTTTTACTTTCTTAATTCCCATTGCCTTTTTAATTCTATTGGTCATCTTCTCCATACTCTGGTTAAATCCAGAGTGAATTCCTGCTATACAGAAGTCAAAGATATCAAGTTCTTCTTCTGGAAAATCCACGTTTCCATCTGAGAGTATATTTAACTCCACAGAGAAGAATATTCTAAATTTATCACCAAACTTCTCATTCAATCTATCTATCTCTTTCTTCTGTTTTTTAAACTCCTCAATGGACATACCTGATGCCACACCAAGGGATTTTGCATGATCAGAGATTACAATATACTTATATCCCATCTTTATGGCTTCTTCAGCCATCTCCTCAACACTATTTACCCCATCTGAGTATTTTGTGTGTACATGGGTATCTCCCTTTATATCCTTATAATCAACAAGTTTCGGTAGTTTACCCCTCATTGCCTCCTCAATTTCTCCCCTATCCTCCCTCATTTCAGGAGGTATCCATGGAAGACCAAGGAGATTGTAAACTTCCTCCTCTTTCTCTCCCCCAATTCTTTTATCCCCTTTGAAAACTCCATACTCATTTATCTTAAGCCCTTTCTTTATTGCAAGTTCTCTTAGTTTTACATTGTGCTCCCTTGAACCTGTGAAGTATTGAATGGCTGCTCCAAAGGATTCTGGCTCAACAACTCTAACATCAACCTGTATATCTTCCTTTGTTATAACTGATGTTTTTGTATCTCCCCTAACAAGCACTTCCTTTACAACAGGAAGGTTTGAAAAAACCTCCATAACTTTCTCACTCTCCCTACTTGTTACAAGTATATCTATATCACCTATGGTTTCCTTCATTCTCCTTATACTTCCACAGATCTCAATCTTATCCACGGGTGCCTTTTTCTTTATCTCATCTCTTATAAATTCAGCTAAAGGTAGAGCAAGTCCAATGGATACCCTCTTTTCCTCTTTTTTCTTCATACCTTTAAGGGCTTTAAGTATATTTTCTTCCTTCTTTGGTCCAAATCCAGGGAGTTCCCTTATCTTCCCTTTTTCTGCTGCCTCTTTGAGTTCCTCTATGGTCTTTATTCCAAGATGTTTGTATAGAGAAAGCGCTGCCTTTGGTCCAATTCCAGGAATCTTTTCAAGCTCAAGAAGTGATGGAGGAACCTTCTTTTTAAATTCCTCAAGTTTCTCAATGGTTCCTGTCTCAAGGTATTGTTTTATCTTCTTTGCAATTCCTGTTCCAACCCCCTTTATTTCTGTGAGTTTTCCCTCCTTTGCAAGTTCCTCTATGGGTATTGGAAGATTCTCTATCCTTCTTGCTGCCTCAATATAGGCATTTACCTTAAATGGATTCTCTCCTGCAAGTTCTGCAAGGGATGCAAGTTCATATAACTTCTTTGCAACCTCTTTATTCCTCATAATTTAATTATAATCCTCATCCCCTATTTTTGTTATTTTTAAACAGCAAAAGAGTCTATTTTTAAGAATTTATAAACCAAGATAGGCT
>JAGGSY010000025.1 GCA_021158845.1 Caldisericia bacterium | reverse complement strand
CCCCCACCAACCCGCCAATAACTCTATCTTTCTTCATGCCTTACTCCTCAGAATCAATTTTAAAACCCTAAGCACTATAAATCAAATTTATTTAAAATCAAGGAAGACCCTCAGAAATTGAAATTGTTCATAAAAAAAGTGGTCGTTTTCCCTGAAAGGCTGGAGATATACTACACCTTTGAGAATTTAAATGTGTATAAAAGTGGTGCCGGAGGTGGGAATCGAACCCACACGGGCTATTCACCCGAGGGATTTTAAGTCCCTTGCGTCTGCCTATTCCGCCACTCCGGCCCTGTTTTGGAGGCGGCAGCCGGATTCGAACCGGCGCATAACGGTTTTGCAGACCGTCGCCTTAGCCACTTGGCTATGCCGCCTTCCCTTTAAATTTATACCAAGAAATATGTATTCATTCAAGGGTTTGTAAAGTTAGAAGCACACTTGAAATAATTGTGTAACAAAGTTTTGGTTTTTGTGTATATATGGGCGAAGGAGGTGAAGCATGAGTAGAAAACTTTTAACAGGATTAATAATCTTAGGGTTGGTGATTTCTTTAGGAATAGGAGGTATCTACGCTTACAATGAAATGGACAAGAATCCTCAGGGCAAGGGTTTAAATTTAACAGATGAGCAGAAGGAAGAGATAAAGGGAATAATGGAGGATTTAAGGGATAAGGTGAAACCTGTTCTTGATGAAATTAAAACCGTTAGAGATGAGGAAAGAGCTGTTCTTGATGCAGAAACTTTGGATGAGGCAGGGCTTGAAAATCTTATAGACAAGAATATCTCTTACATAAACGAGATTATGGGTTTGAGAGAGGATGCCTTTGTTGAAATTGAAAAGGTGTTAACACCTGAGCAGAGGGAGAAGTATCTTACATCCCTTGGTTTCCTTACAGGTAGATACATAAGAAATAGGAATCCTTATGAGGAGAGGTTAAGGAACAGAATAAGAGATTGGCTATTTCTTGCAAAGAAACTTAATCTAACAGATGAACAGAAGGAGACCCTTAAGGAGCTTATAAAGAAAGAGAAGGCAAAGTTTGGGATGAAAAGGAAGATAGGATCTCTCATAAAGAGACTTGAACTTACAGAAGAACAGAAGGATAGCTTCATTGAGATGATAAAGACGGAGGCAGAGAATGAGAGAGAAATCCTAAAGGAGCTTAAGGAGAATGCAAAGAATGAAAAAGAGATTGTCTCAAAGGATCCACTTGATGAAGTCGCTTTAAGAAACTCCATATCAAATGTAAAGGCAAAACTAAATGAGGTTCTCTCCTTAAGAAAGGATATGTATATTAACATAGTGCATCTTCTCACTCCAGAGCAGAGAAAGAAACTTCCAACATCCATATTCTTCTTATCCCCAGGAGTTGTAAGATAGATTCTCATAAATTGGTATAAGGTTAAGGGGCTTAAGTTTAAGCCCCTTTTTCTTTTTTATGATAAAATTTTATGCATGAAGAGATTTTTTGTTGATTCACATGTTCACCTTAATATGGATGTTTTTGATAAGGACAGGGAGGATGTGATAAAAAGGGCAAACGATGTTAGTGTAAAGTATTTTCTAAATGTTTCCTATGATAGAGCATCCTCATTATCCTCAAATGACCTCTCTATGAAAAATCCCCTCATCTTCTCTTCCATCGGTTTTCATCCCCACGATGCAAAAGAGTTTGCTTATGATGACCTTTCCCTTTTTAAGAAGCTTATAGAGAAAAACAAAAAGATTGTTGCCATAGGAGAGATTGGACTTGACTATTTCAGGAATCTTTCACCAAAAGAAATACAAAAGAAGGTTTTTGTTAGTCAAATAGAGTTTGCCATTTCAATGAATCTCCCAATAGTTATTCATGAAAGGGATGCATTTCTTGATGTTCTTGATGTTGTAAGAAGATACAGGGGAAAGATAAGGGGAGTTTTTCACTGCTTTAATCATAATGTGGATAGAATGAGAGAGATAATAAGAATGGGTTTTTATATTGGTATAGGCGGTCCTCTAACATATCCAAAGAATGAAAAGCTTAGGGAGGCAGTTAAATTCGCTCCCCTTGATAGAATTCTTGTTGAAACAGATTCACCCTACCTTCCACCTCAAGGAAAAAGAGGAAAGAGGAATGAGCCATCCTTCATGATAATAACTGCAAAAAAGATAGCAGAGATAAAGAAAATATCTCTTGAAAAACTCATGGAAGTAACAACAGGGAACTTTGAGAATCTATTTAAAGTGGAACTTATCTAATTTGCTATAATTTCATCTGGAGGTGAGAATGTTTGCAGTAGAGATAAAAAACCTTGTAAAGGATTATGGAAACATAAGAGCGTTGAAAGGGATCAGTTTTAACATAGAGGAAGGAGAAATCTTTGGCTTGATTGGTCCCAATGGTGCGGGAAAGACAACCACCTTAAGGATTATTGCAACACTTCTTTCACCAACTGAGGGAGAGGTAAAGGTTTTTGGATATGATGTTAGAAGGGAAGGAGATAAAGTAAGGGAGATTATAAGTTATCTACCAGAAGAGGCTGGGGCATACAAGAATCTTACAGGACTTGATTATATAAACTTTATGGCTTCCCTCTATGCAAAGGATGAGAGAGAGGCTAAGGAGTTTGTTGAGAGGGCATTAGATATTGCAGGTCTTGGTCCAAGGATAGGGGATAAAATTTCCACATACAGTAAAGGTATGGTGAGGAAACTTCTTCTTGCAAGAGCCCTTATGACTTTCCCAAAGCTTGCAATCCTTGATGAACCAACAAGTGGACTTGATGTGATAAATTCTATTGAGATAAGAAAACTTATAAGGGATTTTACAAAAAAGGGTGTAACAGTTCTTCTCTCCTCTCACAACATGCTTGAGGTGGAGTTCCTCTCAGACAGAATTGCCCTAATTGATAAAGGAGAGATTTTGGAGATGGGTAAACCAGAGGAACTGAAGGAAAAATACAATGCAAGAAACATAGAGGAAGTGTTTATGGGGGTGGTGAAATGAGAAAGTTTCTTGTTCTTCTCAAGAAGGAGGTTAAGAGTCTTTTAACTCCACAGATGCTTATTTCCCTTGTCACAATGGTTGTTCTTTTCTCCGTCATGGGAAAAATGGTTGGAAGGGAGACGGCAAAGGTAAGGGAACCAAAGGAGGTTATTGTAATAGATAATGACAACTCTACTCTCTCTACTGAGGTGATTGAATTGATGAAAGGGGTGAATTTAATCCCAGAGGTTATAAAGGATGTGGATGTTCAAGAGGGACTTGATGAGGCTAAAGAAAAAGGTATAGACACATTAATTGTTATTCCTGAGGGATTCAAGGAAAATGTTTTAGGGTACAAAAAAACACACATTGGCATCTATACAGTGATGAGGAGCTTTAGTATTTCAGCATTATCAAGTTCTACCTCCACAAAAGCTCTTATCTCCACAATAAGTGAGGATATATCAAAGAGATACATAGAGGAGAGGTTTAAGGATGTGGACCCAAATATTATACAGAAACCAGTTGAGGCAAAAAACTTTGTAATTGTAAAAGATAGAATGGTGGAGGCACCTCCAGAGATGATTTCAGCTGCAGTTACATCTCAGAATGTTTTTATTCCCATAATACTTATGTTTGTAATAATGATGTCTGCCCAGATGATTGCCTCAGCAGTTGCCATGGAAAAGGAGAACAAGACCCTTGAGACACTTCTTACCCTTCCAATAAAGAGGACATACATTGTTATATCCAAAATGCTTGGAGCAAGTCTTGTTGCGCTCCTCATGTCAGTTTTCTATATGTATGGGATGAAGAACTATATTGGTCAGATGACTGGCGTTGGAGGAAGCATGTCAGTTTCATCAAATATCTTAAGAGAACTTGGTTTAACCTTCACTCCAGGGACATACACTCTGCTTGGAATCTCCCTCTTCTTTGCAATTCTTTCTGCCCTTTCCCTTGCAACAATTTTAGCTGTTTATGCTGAGGATGTTAAAACTGCGCAGACACTCCTTACACCATTGATGGTTCTCCTTCTCATACCTTATCTACTCTCCTTCTTTACAGATTTTTCCTCCCTCTCTTTAGTTGCAAAGATTCTTCTCTTTCTAATCCCATTTTCCCATCCATTCCTTGCCTCAAGATTCCTTTTATTTGGAAATATAAATATGGTAATTTTTGGTATTCTCTACATGGCACTCTTCTCCATTGTCTGCATAATTGTTGCTACAAAGATATTCTCTTCAGATAGAATACTTACTGCAAAACTAAAACTTAAGAGAGGATCCCTCTTTAAAACGAAATTCAGGATTTGAACAAAACCCAAAGATTCTGGTCTATAATTAAAGCATGAACATAGTTGATGGAATAGTAATAATTATCCTTATATACGCAGCCTTTATTGGGTGGAGAAGAGGGATACTAAAGACAGTTCTCTCAATAGTTGGATTCCTTCTTGCCATTTACATTGCCTATAAATTCTCACCCCAGCTTACTGTCTATCTTGAGAAAAATTTTTCCATGGTTACAAGCATTAAAAACTACCTCTCTAATCATTTAAACCTTCCACCTGAAACAAAAATAATCTCAGCAGATCCAGATAATCTAAAACTCTACATCTCCACCCTCCCTGTTCCCCAGTTCTTTAAAAACTTTCTTAAGGGAAATATCCCGCTCCTCTCATCCTTTGGCCCAAATCAGACAGTCTATGATGCCTATCTTACCCTTCTTGGTGTGACCATTGGAGAAGCTATTTCATTTATAATACTCTTCCTTGTCTCTATGATCGTTATCTCCATTTTTAAAAATCTGATTACAGGTGGAATACACAAGGTTCCTGCTCTTGGAACATTGGATAGAAGTTTAGGTTTAATATTTAGTGTAGCCCTTTACCTTGCCATCCTCATCTTTCTTGTATTTTTGTACTCAAATCTCTTTTTAAAGATACTTCTCCCAGATTCAAGCATTGTTAAAACAATAAACTCCTCCTACTTTGTGAGGTGGTCTCAAGAAAACATGGGTATGTTCAAGCATCTTTTATCCCTCATCGTCTCAAAGGTTATGGAGCTTATAAAATGAAAAGGATTCTTATAGTCTTTATAATAGTTTCATTCCTGTTTGTCCCAGAAAATGTGCTTGCAGGTGAAAAAATGGTGAAGGTTTTACTCTACAAGGATCCAGCCTATGTTGAAATCTCTGGTGAAATAGCGGTTTCTATCTTTAAAGAAAACTTCCCTCTAAGTTCTCCCTTTATCTATCAGGAGAGAGAGGAAAAGAAAGATCTAAGGTTGAGGGTTGGTGTCTTTGTGAATTTTAAAGATGCCTTAAATTATGCACTTTCCATTAGAGAGAAGATAAAATCAAAGAAGGTTATCATACTGAAAAGGGAAGGGAAGTTTAATGTGGACATTGGAAGTTTTAATTCACTTGAGGAGCTTCAAGTATTTAAATTGTTGTACAAGAGCATAATACCATTCTCTATGAAAAAAGAGGTCTCTGGTCTCTTTATCTCCTTAGATGATGGGAGTCTTTCCTTTGAAATAGAGAGGAAGGGTTTGGACGGAGAATTTTCTTGCATAAAGGGAAATAGAGGCTTTGTAAGGGTAAATGGGGCTAAATACAGAGGCGAGATTGATATTATAAAACACACCTTCTCCATATACTTTATAAACAAAGTCTCCCTTGAAGACTATGTTAAAGGCGTTGTTCCATCAGAGATGCCAGAGAGTTTTAACATAGAGGCACTCAAAGCTCAGGCAGTGGCATCCAGAACATATGTACTTTCCAGAATGAGAAGTAGCAACCTATATGATGTTACATCGACCCCTGACACCCAAGCCTATCTTGGTATGGACAAGGAGACAGAAAAGACAAATAAAGCTGTCTCTGAAACTGAAGGCGAGGTTTTAATGTATGGTGGGAAGATTATTACAGCAGTTTATCATTCAACATCAGGTGGTTTTACAGAGAACAATGAGAATGTCTGGAATTCTCCTCCAGTTCCCTATCTTAGGGGAGTGGAGAGTCCATACGAGGAGAGGTCTCCACATTTTAGCTGGAAAAAGTATGTTACAAACTATAGAGTGCAGATGGTGATTAAAAAATACATAGGAAAGAATAATCTTCCCTACATTGGAGAGGTGCTCGGATTTAAAATTTTAAAAAAAGGGGTCTCACCACGGGTTGTCCTTATAGAAGTTATAGGGAGATTTGGGAGATTGAATTTAAGAGGTACAACCTTCTCAAATCTTTTTGGATTAAAAAGTACATGGTTTACCTTCAAATTTAAAAGATACAAAACTCCATTTGTTCACTCCTTTCTTTCTGTGGTTGAGAGGACTCCATTTTTTAGAGGGACAATGAATAAATTTGTTGGATTCTTTGCAGCATATGAAGAGAAAACCTATAGAACAGAGGGAATTCCACCAAGAAGATGGGATATAGTTGAATTTGATGGAAAAGGGTGGGGTCATGGAGTTGGAATGAGCCAGTGGGGGGCAGAGGGCTTTGCTGAGAAGGGATGGAATTACAAGGATATTTTATTCCACTTTTATCAAGGAACAGAGTTGGTGAAACTAAATGAAGACTGAACTTTTTGATTTTCATCTTCCAGAGGAACTCATTGCACAGAAGCCTGTAAAGGATAGGGATAAAGCAAAACTTCTTGTTTTAAGAAAGGATACAGGAGAGATAGAACATAAAATTTTTTATGAGATAGTTCACTATCTTAAAGAGGGAGATGTTCTTGTTTTAAACAACACAAAGGTTATAAGGGCAAAGATAACTGGAAAATATATGGATACAGGTGGGAAATTTGATGGATTGTTCTTAAAGGCAGGGGATGGGTGGATGAAAGTCATTGTAAAAAAGGCAAAGAGGGCAAGAGTTGGAAGGAGAATAGTCTTTAAAGATGGGACAGTGGGAGTGGTAAAGGAGATTCTTCCTGAAGGTAAGAGGGTGGTGGAGCTTGAAGGGAATGTGGATGTAATGAATTTTATTGATAGAGTTGGAGATGTCCCTCTTCCACCTTATATAAAATCCATGGGTATAAAGGAAGAGGACTATCAAACTGTTTATGCTCAAAAAAAAGGTTCCCTTGCCTCTCCTACAGCAGGGCTCCACTTTACAGAGGGGCTCCTTGAAAAAATAAAGAGTATGGGGATTAATACACTTTACATAACTCTTCATGTTGGATTGGGGACTTTTAGACCCATAAGAACCGAGAATATAGAGGATCACAAAATGGAGGAGGAGTGGATTGAGGTTCCACCCGAAGTGGTAGAAAAAATTATTGAAACAAAAGAGAGAGGAGGGAGGGTTTTTGCTGTGGGAACAACAGTGGTAAGATCCCTTGAAACAGCGGCACTTTCAGGAGATATTAAACCCTTTAGAGGTTATACAAAATTATTCATCAAACCCGGTTTTAAATTTAATGTTGTAGATGCATTAATTACAAATTTTCATCTTCCCAAGACAACCCTTATTGTTCTTGTCTCTGCCTTTGCTGGAAGGGAAAACATTATGAAGGCATACACGGAAGCTATTAAAAGAAGATACCGCTTTTTCTCCTTCGGAGACGCAATGCTAATAATTTAAATTGACTAATTAAAAATTTTTTTTAAAATTAAGGTGTTAAAAATAAAAGTATGAGGAGGTAAGACCGATGAAAAAATTACAGTGGAAGTATTTTGTTGTCACTGTGCTTGTTCTCCTTCTTCTAACTCCTGCTGTTATGGGTATGAGGGGTCTTCCTGTTACACCTCTTGGCGATGATCCACCAACAGGAATTCATCTCTACTGGAACGATGATCTCTCCACAACCATCGTTATCTCTTGGAAAACCCTTAATCCAGATTCTGGTGACATGGTTTACTACGACACAGAGTCCAAAAAAGGAATGGAGGGCGATCCATCAGAACTCTACGCATACTCAGCAGAAGGAACCCATCACACCATTGATGATCTTGGAGGTTACATTCACGATGTAAAACTCACAGGACTTGAACCAGGAAAGACATATTACTTTGTGTGTGGTGGTCCTGGAGGATTTGAGGAGGAGAGAAAATTTAAAACACTTCCTGAGAATCCCGATCATGTAAGATTTGTTTTTGGTGGTGATTCAAGAGAGGGAGCCACCGATTTTCCATGGGGAAGGGATGAGATTTCAAAGTTGATGGCTACCTATGATCCAGATTTTGTTATTCATTGTGGAGATTTTGTGAGAAAACCATTTAGAGCTTCTCATTGGGATGATTGGTTTAATCATATGGATGAGACATGGATTGATAGTGAGGGATACACAATTCCAATAATTCCATTTTTAGGAAATCATGAGGTGGGAACAAAGGATGAATTTATGAAGACCAAAGAAGATGCAAAATTTTACTTCCAGTACTTTAACATGCTACCTGAACCTCAAAGTTGGTATTCATTGGATATAACTCCATACATTCATTTCACTGCCCTTAACAGCGAAACCTACACAGGACCTCATAGTGAGCAGTATGAATGGGCTGACGAAGACTTAAACAAGGCAAAAGATGTTACATGGAAATTTGTAGGTTTCCACAGACCTGCCTTTGATCCAAGAGGCAAGGGAACATCAGAGTATTTCCTTCCACTTCTTGATAAGTATCATGTTGATATAGTTTTAAATGGCGATGTCCACCTTTACGAGAGACTTCAACCCATGAATGTTAGCTCTTATCCAGGGGAGTATGTTTCCTTTGATAAAGGAACAGTTCATATTGTTTCTGGTGGATGGGGAGCTCCACTCTACATGCACTACCCTCTCTGGTATGATGCATGCGGACCAATAGCAGAGTATAACTTCACTGTATTTGATGTAACACCTACAACACTTCACATGCAGGCTATAGATGTAAATGGAAATGTTATAGATGAATTCACAATAAACAAGGAACTTTCAGAACCACAGATAGTTGTTAGAGCAAAGGCAACATCAGATCCAGACGATGTATCAGGACCTGCTCCAGTTACCGATTTTGGCCCTGGTGATTTTCCACCTGTAGTTGGTATAAGCAAGGTTGGAAAAGGAACGGTAGTTGCCAGTGGCACCGCATGGTCATGTGAGAATGGAGGCTGGGTCAAAGGTGAATATGATGTATTTCTTGATATTCTGTTCCAGAAGATGGTTGAAGGGGCAAAGAAGATTCTTTGGTATGAAGGATACAATGCAAGATTTACAACAGAGGATTCATCAGATTTAATATCTGCCCTAAAAGATATGGGTTATGAGGTTGTGGGAGACAACACTGAACCAATTACAGTGGATCTACTTAAAGATTATGATATTCTTGTCATTCCACAGCTTAGACTTGGTTCTGGATATGATGGTGGAGACCCAAGTCTCCTTCCATGGGATGATGTTTATGCCATAAAGGACTTTGTTGAGGGAGGAAAGGGACTCCTTGTTATGGATGCCTGCGATTATGGTGGGAACAACTTTAATAGAGTCCAGAACAAGATTCTTTCTGGAGTTGGCGCAGGTTTAACACTCCAGTCAGATTGCGTGTATGACTGGGTAAACAACTGGAAGAGAGGATGGTATCCAATTGTTGAAGTTGACCCTGAGAGTGATATTGGAAAAGCTTATGTTAATAGGACAGGTAAGAATGAGATAGAGCTTTATGAACTCTGTTCTGTTGTTGTAAGTCCTCCAACATACCTTGAAAGTGTTTCTGGCGGCGAGAGAACAATTGTTGATGGAAGAAAGAAGATGGCTGATGCAAGAGTTATTATAGAAACAGAAGAAGATGCAAAAGGTGTTGTTAGTATTCAGAATCTCGGGAATTCAGGAGATCGTAAGCTTTTAAAGTGTGTGGATATATCAACAGATATACCTGAAGATGAGATTGTTTGGCCAGTAACTGTGGAGGTTTACTACACAGATAAAGAGCTTGAAGAATGGGGACTTACCAATGAAAGTTCACTCTGGCTTTACTACTGGGATCCTGAACAGGGGATGTGGAGACTTTGTCAGGAGAGCGGAGTAAATGCAGAGAGAAACTGTGTTGTAGGAAACGCAAACCACTTCACGAAATTTGCCATAATGGGTGGACCAATAAGAGTCCCATAATCAAGGTGAAGGAAGCTTAAATGAAGGGGGCGAATGCCCCCTTTGTTATTTAATATCTAAAATTTTCTTTTAGGTGATAAACTTATATTGTGTTCTTGACTTTGGATTTAAAATAACTAAAATTAGTAAGGTCTAAAGGTTTAAGGAGGAAAAGGATATGAAACTAAAGAGTTATATCGGGAGGATTCTACTTCTAATTGCAGTTGTTGCGGTTGCTGTCTGGGCTATTAAAACCCAGGAGCCTATACTTGGTCTTGATTTAAAAGGGGGAGTTCACATAGTGCTTGAATGTGAGGATACTGAAGCTGCAAAGGCAACTCCAGAGCTTGTGGAGAGCACAAGAGCTGTTATTGAAAACAGAGTTAATGCCCTTGGACTTTCAGAAGCAGTTGTTCAAAGGGCAGGGGGAATAAATTCAAGAAGAATTATTGTTGATATTCCGGGTATGAAGGATCCAACAAAGGCTGAGGAGTTAATTGGAAAGACGGCACTTCTCCAGTTTAAGACAGAGGATGGGAAGGTGATTCTTACAGGAGCAGATTTAAAGGATGTAAAGGTTGCCCTATCACGAGAAACAGGACATGAGGGTGAAGCCGTAATTCAGTTTACCCTTACCTCTGAAGGAGCAAAGAAATTTGCAGAAGCTACAAAGGAGAATGTGGGAAAGCATATTGCTGTATATCTTGACGAGGATCTTCTCATGAATCCTGTGGTAAAGGAACCAATTACCGATGGAAAAGGGATTATAGAAGGTGGTTTTACTCCAGAAAAGGCATCTGAGTATGTTGCTCTACTTAAGGGTGGTTCCCTTCCTTTAAAGGTTAAGATACTCTCATCAGAGATTATTGGACCATCCCTTGGAGAAGATATGATAGAGATGAGTAAGAAAGCTGCAATTCTTGCCTTTATTTTGATTGCTCTTTATATGACAATCTACTATAGATTTATGGGATTTCTGGCAGCAGTTGCCCTTACAATATTCCTTCTCCTTGACTTTGGAGTTCTTCTACTTCTAAAGGCAACATTCTCACTTCCAGCAATTGCAGGAATTGTCTTAACCCTTGGAATGGCGGTGGATGCAAATGTGATTATCTTTGAAAGGATAAAGGAAGAGATTAGAAGTGGAAAGACATTGAAGACAAGTATAAGCCTTGGATTCAGGAAAGCTTTTAGAACTGTATTTGACTCCAACATTACAACTCTTTCAGGTGCAATAGCTATTATCTGGTTTGGAACAGGTTTGATTAAGGGATTTGGAATAACCTTGAGTCTCGGAATTGTTATCTCCTTCTTCTCAGCCATATTTGTTACAAGACTCCTCATCGACATATTCTCATCCACATCTCTTGCAAAGTATAAATCTATATTTGGATATTAAAGGAGAGTAAAAATGAAGAAGTTCGATGTATTAAACTTGCGAATAGTTCCCAAAATGAAACTCTGGTTCACCATATCTATCATAGTTATTCTAATTGGTGTGGCAGGTATGATTGTAAACTATGTGAGAGTGGGCTCTCCCCTTATCCTTGGACTTGACTTTACAGGTGGAACAATACTTGATTTAAAGTTTGAGAAACCTGCAGATGTAAGTACTGCAAGAGACATTCTTAAAGATTTTGGATTGGAGGATGCCGTTATTCAGGTTGCACAGGATGGGAGACTTATTGTAAGGACGAATAAAGCTCTTAAGGCAGACGAAAGAGAGAAGATATTTGATTCTTTAGAGGAAAAATTTGGAAAACTTGACAGAGAGAGTATAAGGGTTGAAACAATAGGTCCAACAATTTCAGATGAGCTAAAGAAGAATGGTGCTATAGCACTGGGAGTAGGCTTACTCTTCATATTCATATATATAACGGTGAGATTTCAGTTTAGATTCGCAGTTGTCACTGTCCTTGCCTTAATCCACGATGTGCTTGTAACACTTGGACTCCTTGCCCTCATTGGTCAGGAGTTGAACAGCCCATTTGTTGGTGCACTCCTTGCCATAATAGCATACTCTGTGGAAGACTCGGTGGTTGTCCTTGACAGAGTAAGGGAAAACTTGAGGATACTTAAAGGAAAGATGAGTTATGCTGAGATAGTGAATAAGAGTATATGTCAATCCATCACCCGTTCATTTAATACTTCCTTTACCACATTCCTTGCTATACTTGCCCTTATTCTTTTTGGTGGAGTAACAATAAGAGACTTCTCCTTCACCCTTCTCTTTGGAATACTTTCTGGTACATATTCATCAATATTTATAGCGGCACCCTTGCTTGTTGTATGGGATAGATTTAGCAAACACAAAATTGAGGAGAAGCCAGGGAAAGTTATTACTCCACAACCAGCCACTGTGGCAGTTGGAACTGGTTCAGGGGAGGTAGTTCAAAAGAAAGAAACAAAATCTACAAGAAGAAAGAAGAAAAATAAAAAGAAGAAAAAGAAAGGGAAAAGGAGGTAAAATAGCATGGATCTAACAAAGTTTATAAGAAACATTCCAGATTTTCCACAGAAGGGCATTTTATTCAGAGACATTACTCCCCTTTTAAGGGATTACAAGGCTTTTAAGTATGCCATTGATAGCATCTATGAGAATCATAAGGATGATAAAATTGATGTGGTTGTAGGTATTGAAGCACGAGGTTTTATCCTTGCATCCACCATTGCGTACAAGCTCGGCGCTGGTTTCGTTCCAGTTAGAAAACCGGGAAAACTTCCATGGAAGACAGTTAGAAAGGAGTATGAACTTGAGTATGGAATGGCAATTCTTGAGATACACGAGGATGCCATAAAGAAGGGAGAGAGAGTTCTTATAGTGGATGATGTTCTTGCAACAGGTGGTACTGCCAAAGCAACAGTAGACCTTGTGGAAAAGCTCGGTGGAAAAGTTGTAGGTATCTCCTTCCTTATTGAATTAGAAGGACTTAACGGAAGGGAGAAACTCAAAGATTACAATGTATTCTCCCTTATGAAACTATAAAAAAGAAATAAATTTAAAAACCTTTGATTTTAAGTGCACCAATTTGGTGCACTCTTTTTTTTGCAACTCTGGGTGCCCGGCACCTGGCGTTGCATAATTTGACAAAGAGGCACC
>JAGGSY010000024.1 GCA_021158845.1 Caldisericia bacterium | reverse complement strand
GTTTAAAATTGGTGTGTTATTATCGAACAAGACCAGGAAGGAAATAAAATCTATCATAAGGAAATCCCTCGCTTTTCAAAAAACATATGAATATTATTTAAATAGGGGATATAATACACTCGAGCTCTATCCAAGATTAACAAATCTTAAAAAGCTAAAGCCAAAGAAAATGAAAAGTGGAATCTTAATTGGCATAGTAGGCTTTCCCTATGATATATATGATGGATACTTAAATGCCTCAATCTTAGATAAACTCAAAAAGATGGGTATTAATTATGTTGTCTCCAATATGCTTAACTATAAATTGATAAATAGAAGCTATAAATTTTTAAATAAAGACCTATTCTGGCATCAGAGTAATGTTGCTTTAAAAGCAGGATTGTACTTCTTGAGTAGTAAAGATATTGATGGGGTAATCACCATCTCTTCGTTTGGTTGTGGACTGAGTGCAATTTACACAAAATTACTTGATATTT
The DNA here is from genome assembly GCA_021158845.1 of Caldisericia bacterium. Classification (NCBI taxonomy): domain Bacteria; kingdom Pseudomonadati; phylum Caldisericota; class Caldisericia; species Caldisericia bacterium. The sequence continues at coordinate 4,340 of JAGGSY010000024.1, read as the reverse complement.
TTAACAAGGAAAGAAATAAAAAACCTCTCATTCATCTTGTTATAGATGAACAAACAGGAGAAGCAGGTATATTAACAAGACTCGAAGCCTTTCTTGATCTATTGAAGATAAGAAAGGGAAGAGAAATTTATGTCTAAAAGGTTGATCATATTTCCAAGAATGGGAAATTCGTGGATCTCTTTTAAAACCTACATTAAAAATATAGGTGATATTCCCATAATTCCAAGACCATTAAATAAGAGAGTACTGGAGCTTGGAGTTAAATATAGCCCAGAGGGAATATGCTTTCCATTCAAAGTTTTATTAGGACAGTATCTTGATCTTTTTGAAAGATTGAATCTTGGGAAAGAGCGGAAAGTATATATAATATCTCTTGGTGGATATGGACCATGTAGATTTGGATACTATAATGCGCTTCACGAAAAAATACTAAAAGATTTGGGTTACAAAAATTTTGAAATAATAACAGTTGAAGGTATAGACCATCCATTTTACAGAGGTTTTCCAAAGTTTATAAAGATGATAGGAAAACTGTTTGGCTTCCATCCTCCATGGAAGGTAATAAAAGGCTTTATAAACGCTGGATACAAACTTTACTTTATTGATAAACTTGAAAAGTTAGCATACAAAATAATGCCAAGAGAGATTAATAGAGGTGAAACTCTTAATACACTTAACAAGGCGTTAACAATTTTAGATAAAGCACCATATAATAATTTGAGAAAGATAAAGGAAGCCTATGAAGAAGGAGTGGAAATGTTAAAGAGGATAACTATAGATAAAAAGAAAGAAGTTATAAAGGTTGGATTAGTAGGAGAGGCCTATATGCTGATGGATTATGACAATAATAGAGAGATAGAAAAGAAACTTGCCTATTTGGGAGTCGAGGTAGATAGGTCTTTAAGGACAAGTACATGGGCTTCTGATAGAATAATATTTGTCAAAAAACATAAAGAACATATGATGAAAATTATAAAACCTTACCTCAACTGCTTCATAGGAGGAGATGGGCAAGAGAGCGTTATGAATACAATCCTGTATAAAGAGAAAGGATACGATGGAGTAGTTCATGTTTTACCATTTGGATGCCTACCAGAAATTGTAGCGAAAGAGATACTTGCCAAGGTTAGCAGAGATATTGATATGCCAGTTTTGAGTATTTCATTGGATGAGCAAACAGGGGAGGCAGGGCTGATTACAAGGCTTGAGGCATTTGTCGATCTTTTAAGAGAGAGGAAATATAAACAAAAGGAGGTGCTTGTATGAAAAAGCTGAGTATAGGTATAGATGTTGGCTCTGTTTCTACTGATATTGCAGTTCTTGACATTGATGAGAATTTAATTACTTCAAGGTATTTAAGAACGCAAGGGAATCCTATTCTTGCGATAAAAAAGGGACTTTCAAGTATAGAAGAGGAACTCAAGGAAAGATTTAAGGAGTTTGAGATTTTTTCGGTAGGGACTACAGGGAGTGCAAGATATCTTGCAGGTGTTGTTGTTGGAGCAGATGTAATAAAAAATGAAATTTCAGCGCATGCAATTGCAACTATAAAAGAGATCCCAGATGTTGGAACAATTTTTGAGATTGGAGGACAAGATTCAAAGATAATAATAGTAAGAGATGGTATTGTTGTTGATTTTGCTATGAATACAGTATGTGCAGCTGGGACAGGATCTTTCCTTGATCACCAGGCAGAGAGACTCGGAGTGGATATTAAAGAGTTTGGAAGACTCGCACTCCTTTCAAAAAACCCAGTAAGAATTGCAGGAAGATGCACTGTTTTTGCTGAATCTGATATGATTCACAAAGCTCAGATGGGGGCGAAGAGAGAAGACATAATAAGAGGTCTATGTGAAAGTTTAGTAAGAAATTATTTAAACAACGTTGCAAGAGGAAAGGAACTTCATCCGAAATTTGTATTTCAGGGTGGTGTATCGGAAAATATAGGTATTGTAAAAGCATTTGAGGATGCACTTCATGATAAGATTATAGTTCCAAAACATAACAAGATAATGGGAGCAATTGGAGCAGCAATGTTTTCAAAAGAGTTTGTCATGCATAAGGGGACAAAAACAAAATTTAAGGGATTTAAAATTTCCAAGAAAACTTATGATACAAAGGTTTTCTACTGTGACAAATGTCCAAACAACTGTGAGGTATATGAAATCATTGAAGAAAATAAAATTATTGCCATTTGGGGAGATATATGTGGCAGATATAGTGGTAAATTAGCTCTCTCAGGCGGAAAGTTAGATAGAGATAAAATTGAACCTTCGCCAAAAAACCTTTTACTCAAAAAATAACAATCTTCTAAATTCCTTATTCTTAAGTAGTAGTAAAGAAGACATGTATGCAAGGATTCCTTTAACTAAATCCACAGGAATAAATGGTAGTGAGCCTATGTAAAAAGCTTTTAGTAGAGGAATAGAAAGATTAAAAGAGAGGTATATTACACCAAAGGTGTGAATTGCAAAAATCGCAAAAAATATAGATGGAATAAGTAATTTTTCGTTTCTCTTGAACATGTATCCTATAAGAAGTGGGGCAATTAGAAATCCGAGTAAATAGCCACCTGTTGGGCCAAGGAGGGCAGATAAGCCAGCCTGCCCTCCTGCAAATACAGGAAAACCAATAATCCCTAAAATTTCATACATTAGAACAGAGAGAAAACCAAAGTATGGTCCTAATATAACTCCTGACAGAAGAACGAAGAACAACTGAAGGGTTAGTGGAACTGGAGTAAATGGTAGAGGGATGGAGATATAAGAGCCAATCACTATAAGGATAGAGAAAAGCGAGGAGAAAACAAGATTCCTTAACTTCATGTATTAATGTCCAAGAAGGGTTATCATAATTCCAGCAACCACTGCAGATCCAATAAGTCCAGCAACATTAGGGCCCATAGCATGCATTAAAAGAAAATTATGCGGGTTCTCCTCCTGTCCAATTTTTTGAGATACTCTTGCAGCCATAGGAACTGCTGCGACTCCTGCAGAACCAATTAAAGGATTTATTTTACCACCACTAAGTCGGTAGAACAATTTACCCATGAGCACACCAGCTGCTGTAGCTGATGCAAATGCTATAAGACCAAGAGCTATTATTTCCAAAGTTCTTATAGTTAAGAATGTTTCTCCTTTCATTGTTGAACCAATTGTTGTTGCAAGAAATATCGTGACAATGTTTATCAATTCATTTGCAGCTGTTTTCCTTAATCTTTCCACAACTCCACTTTCTCGAAAGAGATTTCCAAGCATTAGCATCCCAAATAGTGGAGCTATTACAGGGAAGATCAAACTTACAACTATAGCAACCACTATGGGAAAGAGTATCTTTTCTGTCTTCGAGACAGGTCTCAACTGTTCCATAACAACGGCTCTTTCCTCTTTAGTTGTAAGGAGTTTCATGATAGGAGGTTGAATGATGGGAACAAGTGACATGTAGGTATATGCAGCAACTGCTATGGGACCAAGAAGGTGGGGTGCTAATTCAACACCTGTATATATCGTAGCTGGGCCATCCGCTCCACCTATTATTCCAATTGCAGCAGCTTCTTTCATTGAGAATCCAAGAGCAAGAGCTATAAGTAAAGCAACAAAAATTCCTATTTGTACTGCACCTCCAAGAAGAACCATCCATGGATTGGCAATAAGCGGTCCAAAATCTGTCATTGCTCCTACACCCAAAAATATGAGAACAGGAAATATCTCAGTTTCTATTCCAACTTTGTATAGGTAATAGAACAAACCACCGGCGTGCATTCCATGAGGTGGTGCGGTAAAACCTGCAAGTGGAATATTTGTTAGAATACAACCAAAACCTATTGGAATAAGAAGAATTGGTTCAAACTTTTTGGCAATTCCAAGATAGATAAGTACTCCTCCAACACCCATCATTATTAACTGTTTTACTGTAATTGCAGAAAGACCGCTCATAGAGAACAAACTAATTAAGGATTCCATTTTATCCTCCAACTTCTATTTCAACCATAGGATCTCCAGTCTCAACATTTTGACCAGTAGAAACATGAACAGCTTTAACCACTCCATCTTCTGCTGCAAATATCTCATTTTCCATCTTCATAGCTTCAATAACAAGCAGAACATCACCTTTCTTTACTGCCTTTCCAGGAGATACATTAACTTTTAGTACCTTTCCAGGGAGGGGTGCGGATACTACTTTAACCCCTTTAGCTACCTTCACCTGTTTTGTCTCTTTCTTTACAGGCTGGGTTGGTTGAGGAGTGGAAACTGGAATAGTTGGAACTTCCCTTTTAACCTCCTTTACCTCTTTAACCTGGGGAGTCTTTGACTCACCTATTTCTTCAACAATAACTTCAA
>JAGGSY010000023.1 GCA_021158845.1 Caldisericia bacterium | reverse complement strand
GGAAAATCCTATCTATGAGTTTTTCTGAATATGTGTTTATACAGATAGATACCGAAATGTAAGTTGAAATTTCCTTTAAAACCTTCTCAACCACTTTGTTTGAAATTTTATTATTTACAGTTTGTATGCAGAGTCTTTTAAAGTTTCCATCCTTTACTCTATCCATTACATTACTTATTGGAAAAGGGGGCCATATAACCCTTGAAAGCATATTGGGAAGAGAGGAGGAATCTTTTGCTTCAGTGCAGTACTTACAGTTTCTCACACACTTACCAGGTGTCATAACATAAATTGTTGTGGGAAGATAATCCACTTTTTTATTCGTTAGATTTAGTAGCACAGCACTGCCAAGGGAAACTCTAAGGGTAGAGGATTCCACACTCATAATACACTTCTGGATCTTTAACTATTTTCTTTAGCGATTGTGAGGGATTTACAAAACCTGTAAACCCAACCTCGTAAGCCATAACATCAAGTTCATCTCTATACTTTCCCTTAGGTCTCATACAACCAAGATACAGTTTTGTAAGTCTCAACTTTCTTCTTGCAGCTTCAAATACTTTATAAACATCATCAACATCTGGAGGTTTGACGTTCTGAAAGGCAGTGCCTTTTGTAGGGATTATTACAAGGAAAACTATAAGAGAGGGTTTTATCTCGGCAAGGACATCAATTATTTCAAACTCTCCTTTTATCTTTCCTTCATCAAGACCAACAATTATGTGAGGATAGGTTCTAAAATTTCTTCTTAAAAGAAGATACTCCTTTCTAAAGTCCTTTCCTGTGTAGGGGAGGTGATAAACTCTTTTTATTAACTCATCATCATATATGAAATCAAATGATGCAGCATTCACAAAGGGTTTTACCTTTTTAATTTCATTAGGGGAAAGAAATCCCGGATGTATAAGAATTTTTTTATTGAATCTTTTAATCTTCTTTAAAAGATTTATATTCTGGATAAGAGGTATCTTTCCCTCTTCGTTAAAACCACCAGATACAAGAACAGAGAGATACTCACCCTCTTTAAGTTTTTTTATTGCATCTTCCTTTGGTGTCATTCCTTTAAGATAGACACCATTACAGTGAAGGCAGTGTCTATCACAGAATTCTCCTGTAAGGGAAATGGTCAAGGTTTTGTTGGGATAGAAGAATTTGATTTTCTCCTCTACCACTTAAGTTTCATCTCCTTTACAGCTTTCACCTCATCAGGTCTTGAGATTTCTGTGGTATGAGGAGACTCCTTTAAAATTTTAGGATTTTCCTTTGCCTCCTTTGAAATTTTTATCATGGCATCTATAAATTCATCAATGGTCTCCTTTGTTTCTGTTTCTGTGGGTTCAATCATTAGTGCCTCTTCAACTATGTGAGGAAAATACACAGTTGGAGGGTGAAATCCATAATCCATTAGCCTCTTTGCAATATCAAATGTCTTTACACCATACTTTTTGTATGGTTTTCCAGATAGTACACATTCATGTTTGTACACTGTATCAACAAGGGGAGGGTAGTATTCTTTAAGTTTTTCCTTTATGTAGTTGGCATTTAAAACTGCTGTTTCTGAAACCTTTCTTAAACCCTCGGGACCCATGAGTCTTATGTATATGTATGCTTTCAGTAAAACTGTAAAATTACCGTAGAAACTTCTAACTCTCCCAATACTTTTTTCTGGTTTCTTAAAGGTGAATCTTTCATCCTCCTTTTCAACTATAGGATAGGGGAGATAATCTTTCAAGAAATCTTTAACCCCCACTGGTCCAGCACCTGGTCCTCCTCCTCCATGAGGAGTTGAGAAGGTCTTGTGTAAGTTTAGGTGAACTATGTCAAATCCCATATCGCCCGGTCTCACTATACCAAGAAGGGCATTTAGATTTGCTCCATCATAGTAGAGTAGCGCACCCTTTTCTTTTAGAATCTTACTTATTTTCAAAATATCTCTCTCAAAGAGCCCAAGAGTGTTTGGATTTGTGAGCATAAATGCAGCAGTCTTGTCTGTAACAACTTTTCTTAGCTCTTCTGGATCAACTATTCCATTCTTTGATGGGATTTCAATTACTTTAAATCCTACCATTGCCGAAGAGGCTGGATTTGTGCCATGGGCAGAATCTGGCACTATAACTTCGCTTCTTTCCTCTCCTCTATCCTTGAAGTACTCCCATATGATTCTCATTCCAGTGTACTCACCGTGGGCACCTGCTGCAGGTTGGAGTGAAAAGGCATCCATCCCTGTTATCTCTTTAAGATACTCTGAAAGTTCCCATAGTATTTTCAAATTCCCCTGAACCATATCCTCTGGAAGTAGTGGATGCATGTATAGGAATTCTTCTCTTCTCGCTATTTCTTCACTTATCTTTGGGTTATACTTCATTGTGCAGGAACCTAAGGGATAAAAGCCATTATCAACTCCATAATTTCTATGAGAGAGGTTAATTATATGTCTTATTAGAGTGACCTCATTAATATCTGGAAGCTCTACTTCATCTCTCAATAAGTTTTTGTCAAGCTCTACCTTGATGTCATATCTATTGAAATCCTCTATAAAGAATTTGTTACTTCCTTTTTTTGATAATTCCTTTAATAGTTTCATCTAACCCTCCAGGATAGCACACATAAGGAGTTCTATGTCTTCAAGACTGTTCATCTCTGTAACTGCAAAAAGGTAGGAATTTTTATAACCCTCAATGGGTATCCCACCATATATATCTACAAGTGAAAGTTTTTCTCTTAGTTCATTCTCATCAAAGGGAAGATTTACAGCAAATTCATTGAAAAATGGCCCTGAGAAGGTAAGCTTAAATCCTTCATCATTAAATCTCTTTGCGAGATAGTGTGCCTTCTTATAGTTTATCTCTGCTATCTTTTTAAATCCTCTTGGTCCCACTGTGGCAAGGTATACAAGGGCAACAAGGGCTTTTAAAGCATGATTTGAACATATATTTGATGTAGCCTTTTCCCTTCTTATATCTTGTTCTCTTGGTCTCAATGTCATCACAAAACATCTTTTTCCATTTTTATCCACAGTTTCTCCAACAATTCTTCCAGGGATCTGTCTTACATACTCTTTCTTTGTCTGCAAAATTCCAAGATAAGGTCCCCCAAAGGAGAGGGGCATACCAAAGGATTGTCCCTCCATTGCAAGAATATCAACTCCAAAGTCAAAGGGAGGTTTGATTATTCCAAGGGATAATGCCTCAATTATGGACAAAATAAATAGAGCACCGCTATCTTTGATAATTTTCCCCAGTTTATTCAGATCTTCAATAACTCCGAAATAGTTTGGAGATTGAACAACAACAGAGGAAACCTCTTCCTTTAAAATTGACTTCAACTTTTCAATGTCAATCCTTCCTTCCTCTGTGAAATCTACCTCTATAATCTCTATATTTCTTGGTTTTAGGTATGTTTCAATTACCTCCCTGTATTGAGGATTTAAGTTTTTTGGAAGCACAACTTTACCTTTTTTATTTATCCTCTCCCCCATCAGTATTGCTTCAGCAAGAGCAGAAGCACCATCATACATGGATGCATTTGTAATGTCTGCATGAGTTAAATCACTCATTACAGATTGAAATTCAAACATTGCTTGAAGAAGACCCTGACTCATCTCTGGCTGGTATGGAGTGTATGAGGTATATATCTCACCTCTTTCCAACAGATAGTTTATGGTGGAGGGAATAAAATGAAAGTATGCACCTCCTCCAAGAAATATCCTTTCAGTGAGATCATTCTCCTTGAAGGTTCTTTTAATAAGGGAGACAATCTCCTTTTCACTTAGAGCAGGCGGTAGATTTAATTTTCTCTTTAAAAGTATTTCTTCTGGAATGTCAGAAAAAAGAGAGGAGATGGATGTGATCCCCATCTCCTCAAACATTTTCCTCTTATCTTCCTCTGTTAAAGGAATATATTTCATGTTATTTTCTATACTCGCTGTATCCCTTTGCATCCATTAAATCGTTTAAATCCTCTTTATTCTCCATTTTGATCTTGAAAAGCCAACCTTTGCCAAAAGGATCCTCGTTAACAATGGAAGGATTATCTACAACTTCTTTGTTCACTTCAATTATTTCTCCAGAAACTGGAGCATGTATATCTGCTGCTGTTTTTACGGATTCAATGGATATAACTGCTTCACCCTTTTTTACCTTCTTGCCAACCTCTGCTTCTTCCACATAAACAATATCTCCCAACTGATCCTGGGCGTAGTCAGTAATACCAACGGTTGCTGTGTCTCCCTCTACCTTTGCCCATTCATCGGTCTTTGCATAGTAAAGACCCTCAACAACTTTAGCCATCTTGCTCTCCTCCTTTTTATTTTTTTGTTCTTGGTTTTATAAAAGGTTTCTTAATGACTTTCCCTTTAAGCTCCTTCCCTTTTCCTAAAATTCTAACCTCTTCTCCAATTTTACCATAAGGAAGGTTAATGTAGGCTAATGCGAGGGATTTATTCAACACAAATGAGAAGTTTCCGCTTGTTACAAATCCAATCTCTCTTCCGTTCTTAAAGATCTTATAACCATGTCTTGCAACACCACCACTAATCTCAAGTCCTCTCCATTTTCTCTTTACACCCCTCTCTTTAATTTTTTCAAGTGCGTTTTTTCCAATAAAGTCCTCTTTTGAAAAATCCACGAGAAATTTTTGACCAGATTCTATTGGATTTATGGATTCATCAATATCATTTCCATAGAGCCAATAGCACACCTCAAATCTTAATGTATCCCTTGCACCAAGTCCACATGGGAGTATGTTAAATTCCTTCCCCTTTTCAAGGATATCCATGAAAATTTTTTCTCCAAGTGATGCCTTCATATATACTTCAAATCCATCCTCTCCTGTATAGCCAGTTCTTGAAATGAGGAGTTTTTCTCCAAAGATTTCTATTTCGTTGAATTTAAAGTATCCAATCTGTGAGAGATCAAAATCTGTGAAGTTCTGGAGGAGTTTCTCAGCTTGAGGTCCCTGAATGGCAAACTCCACGATTTCACTGGAGATGTTTTTCACATTAAGTCCGTCCCATAGATGTTTTTTAATCCAGTTAAAGTCCTTTTCTGTGTTTCCGGCGTTTACAACAAGAAGGATTCTTTCATCTGAAAATGTATAGGAGAACAAATCATCAAGGATTCCCCCTTCCTCATTACACATTACTGTATACTTAACATCTCCATAGGATGTTGAGTTGATGTTGTTGGTTAGTATATAATCGGCAAAGAGTTTTGCTCTCTTTCCCTCTATCTCTATTTCTCCCATGTGGGAGACATCAAAAATACCCACACTATTCCTCACTGATAGATGCTCATCCCTTATGGATTTATAATAAAGGGGCATCAAAAATCCAGAGAATTCAGTTAGATGCGCACCAAGTCTTTTGTGTAATTCAATTAATGGAACTGTTTTCATTTTTCTTCCTTATTAAAAATAAAAAGCCCCAGACATCTGGGGCTTTAAATATTACAACCTTACTCCCTCTTCGTGTGTTACTCTCTCCAGTTTCAAAAGATTTTCCCAATCCTCATCAATCTTTTTCTGCATCTCTTCAATTACATGTCTATTCTCTGGTTTGAATAGATGTTTGAATCTTGTTTGAAGTTTTAAAAACTCCTCAATAGGCTTTCTCTCTTTTGGCTTGTAGTTTATTGTAAGTACGCCATTTTCAATTTCATATAGGGGCCAAAAGTTTGTCTCAGTTGCAAGTCTTGACAGTTTTATTGTTAAGTTCTCTGGAAAAGACCAGTTTGTTGTGCATGGCATCAATACATTTATAAATTTCGGTCCTTCTATGGATAGAGCCTTTTCTGCCTTATTGTATAGATCAACAACCTTCCATATGGAAGCCTGAGCTACATACGGTATGTTGTGTGCTGCTACAATTTTCACAAGGTCTTTTCTCCACTCCTTCTTTCCAAAGGATACTTTACCAGATGGAGCAGTTGTTGTGGATGCTCCAAATGGAGTAGCACCGCTCCTCTGATGGCCTGTGTTCATATATCCTTCATTGTCATAGCACACATAGAGAAAATTGTGTCTTCTTTCAAGGGCTCCAGAGAGAGCTTGAATACCTATATCATAGGTTCCACCATCTCCTCCAAAGGCAATTATGTTAACTTTATCTTTAACAACTCCCTTTTTCTTGAGTGCTCTATAGGCAGCTTCAACTCCAGATGCAGCAGATGCTGCGTTAAGAAAAGTGACATGAAGCCATGGAACATTCCATGCAGTGTATGGATATATTGTTGTGACAACTTCAAGACACCCTGTAGCATTTACAACAATAACAGGATCTTTTGAAGCTGAAAGAACAGTTCTTACTATGGTGTTTATCCCACATCCGGCACACATTCTGTGTCCCGGAACAAGCTTCAAGCCCTGTTCAGCTTGAATTTTAGCCAATTCTCTTACATTCATTTTTTCCTCCTTACTCTCTAAGTCCTATACACTTTTCTTCACTTGAAACTTTACCTTCAAGGAGTTCGTTGAAGACTTCCTTTATCTCTTGTTTGAAGATATCTCTTCCACCAAGCCCATATATATAACTCTGTATTGGAATTCTTTTATCAAGGTCATATAGAGCGTTTCTTATCTCTGAATAGAGGGGAGCATAACCACCAAAGGAATAGGATCTATCAAGAACACCTATAACTTTCAAATGTTTTAAAGCATCTCTTATCTCTTCATATGGGAAGGGTCTAAATAGTTTTGGCTTCAACAATCCTACCTTTTTACCCTCTTTCCTCAGTTCATCCACTGCATCCTTTGCAGTTCCTGCAGCAGAGGATAGAACCACTATCCCCACTTCTGCATCGTCAAGTCTATACTTTTCAAAGTATCCATACTCTTTGCCTGTAATTTCTGATAGTTCCTTTCCTATCTCTATATACAGCTTTTTAGCCTTCTTCATAGCTTCCTGTTCCTGTCTCTTTGTTTCAAAGTAGTAATCAGTTAATTCAAGGGGACCCATTGTCCATGGCTCCTTATAATTCAACAGGGAAAATTTTGGTTTTCTTTCACCAACAAATTTGTGCATAACTTCATCATCATATATCTCTACAACCTCAACTCCATGACTTATGATAAATCCATCAAGCATAACCATTGCTGGAAGTAAAACATCTGGATGTTCTGCAAGCCTTACCGCAAGAAACATATTTTCATATGCTTCCTGTGCATTTTCAGAGTAAATTTGAATCCAACCGAGGTCTCTTACCGCCATGGAATCGGAATGGTCACAGTGTATGTTTATTGGAGCAGATAATGCTCTATTTGCTATTGCCATAACCACTGGCAGTCTCAATCCAGATGTTGCAGGTAGAACTTCCACCATAAGTGCAAGTCCCTGCGATGCTGTGGCAGACATTGCTCTCGCACCAGCAGCTTCTGCGCCTGTTACCACAGATATGGCAGAATGTTCTGACTCTGGTGTTACCATCACAGTATCCACAACTCCATCAGCAACAAACTTTGCGAAGGTGTGGACTATTGGAGATTGAGGTGTAATAGGATATGCTGCAAGAACATCTGGCTTTATCTGCCTCATTGCTTCAGCAATGGCTTCATTTCCAGTTAATGGTTTTTTTGTGCTTTTAACTTTTGTCATACTCATTTTAATCCTCCCATGTTTCCCTTACCATTTTAATTGCTTTTGTAGGACATTCCTCAGCACATATTCCACATCCTTTGCAGTAGTCAAAATTAGTTTCAAGTCTGACTGGACCTTTATATACTCTATCTCTAAAACCTTTGACTCCTTCTTCAGATATGATCACAGGAATTGCAGAGTCTGGGCAGTAGTGAACACATATCATGCAGTGGGTGCATAGAGATGGATCAAATTCTGGTCTAAATGTTCTCCAAGTTCCAGTTTTGTATTCAAGAGAAGTTTTAGCTGGTAGATTTCCACCTATGGGTATTTCCTTCCAGCCTTTGAGTTCACTCCATTTTACTTTTTCACTCATGATTTCGCCTCCTTATAGCCTTCTCTAAGAGCTTTTATGTTCGCCTCTACCTTTTCCTTTCCCATCTTTTTTTCAAAAATCTCCCTTATAGCAAGTTCGAGGGATTCCAGTTTTACAATGGGATAGGATTTAACAAGAACTCCAAGAGATGGAACATTTGGAGCATCTCTACCAATATTGTTTATACTTATTCCACTTGCATCCACTGTGAAGATCTTTCCCTTGAACTTTGTTATTCTTCTTACCTCCTCAGGACTCTTTACAGTATTCACTATTAGCACTCCTTCATCAGATAACCCTTTAGTTACAGGAATTGTGTATAGAAGTGTGTCATCAAGAACAATTACAACATCTGGATTAACTATAGGTTCGTGGGATCTTATCTCTTTCTCAGAGATTCTTGTGTAAGCAACTGTTGGAGCACCTCTTCTCTCAGATCCATACTCAGGGAAGGCTTGAATCGTTTTACCCTCTTTAAAAGCAGCAAGGGCTAAAATCTGACCTCCCGATTTAGCGCCCTGACCCGCTCTTCCATGAATTCTAACCTCAAACACCTCTTTCACTTTTCTTTCCTCCGTTTATTTAATTTTAATTTATTGCCAAAAACCTTATTATATTATATTACCAAACCTTATTATATTATAGCACTTTAAAAAAATAAAGGAAAAGTTTTTTATAAACATAATCGCAATTATAATGATTGAAAAGAGAACAACTATTTTTTATTATTAATTAGAAACTTAGAACTGGAGGTACAGATTTGATTGAAGATTTAATAAGGAGCATTGTAAAAAGGAGTGATGTTGATTATCTGGAGATTAGGGTTGAAAAGGGAGAGAAGACAGGAGTTGAAATAAAGGGAAGAAGTTTAGAGACATTAAAGAGAGGTAGGTTCTTTGGAGGAAATGCCAGGGTTTTAGTAGGCGGTGTATGGGGTTTTGTATATTTCAATAGCCTTGGTGAGATAAAAAGAAAGGTTGAAGATGCCATATCTCAGGCAAAAACCCTGAAAGGACTCATAAAGGAGAAATCCACTCTTGCATCCGCTGATGTAGTTGAAGTAAAATTTAAACCTAAAGTAATCAAACATCCTGAGGATATTTCTCTTGAGGAGAAGGTAAAAACACTCATGAAATATAATGAAATCTTTTTCTCGGCTGGTAATGAAATAGTAGGAACTTTTATAAGGTATAATGACACAGTTAAAAAAGTTTATTTTGCCAATTCAGAGGGAACTTATGTTGAACAGGATGTTATAGATATAGGATCAACAATGATGGTGATTGCAAGTAATGGAAAGGAAACACAGAGAAGTAAAGTTGATTTTGGAAGTAGTAATGATATTTCTGTGATGTTTGGTCTTGAAGAGGAAGTTAAAGAAAAGGCAAAACTTGCAATTGAATTGTTGAATGCTAAAGAGATTAAGGGAGGAAACTTTCCTGTTGTTATAGACCAGGAACTTGGAGGAGTCTTTATCCATGAAGCTTTTGGTCATCTAAGTGAAGGAGACAACATTTACGAAAATGAGAACTTAAAAAGAATCATGAAGATTGGAAGAGTTTTTGGCTCGGAAGGCTTAAATGTTTTTGATACAGGCGATATGGAGGGTAAGAGAGGTTTTGTTATGTATGATTCAGAGGGTGTAAAAACAAAAAAAGTTTACCTTATCAAGAATGGTGTGCTTTATGGAAGACTACATTCAAGAGAAACTGCAGGAAAGATGAATGAGGAAGCTACAGGTAATGGAAGGGCGATATCCTATAATTTCCCTCCTATACCGAGGATGAGAATTACATGTATAGAGAATGGTAAGGTTGATTTTTCTGATCTTATAAAAGATGTGAAGTTTGGGGTTTATGCAAAAGGAGCCTTTGGTGGTCAAACCAATGGAGAACTATTTACATTTGTGCCTGAAGTTTCGTACATAATAAGGGATGGGAAGATTTCAGAAATGGTTAAAAACATCTCTCTTTCTGGAAATGTGTTTACAACTCTTAAAAACATTGTAGGTATAGGTAATGATTTTGAGATACACGATTCTGGTGGTGGATGTGGAAAGGGAAATCAGTATCCGCTCCCGGTGAGTCATGGTTCTCCACACATACTTATAAGCAATGCACTTGTTGGAGGTAAGGGATGAGAGAGAAATTTGTAAAGCTTGTTGAACAAAGTGGAGCGAGTGGAGAACTTTTAATACTTAACGTTGATAAGTTATCCCTCTCCTTTGAGAATGGTAAATTTAAAAATATTGAGGAAGGAAAAAATGGGGGTATTGCTGTAAGGGTTATAAAGGATGGAAAACTTGGCTTTTCCTTTTCAACTGATGCAGAGGATGTTGAATCAGTCGTAGATGAGAGTCTCACGGTTTCGAAGTTCGGTGATAAGGTTGATTTTCAGTTTGTAGAAGGAGGAAGCGCTGACGAGAAGAATTTTTATGATGAGAGAATAGAGAAGGAGGAGAGAAAGAAATTTATAGAAGAAGGAGAAAAGGTTGTAGAGGAATTAAAGGCGTTTAAGAAGGAGATAGAACCCTTCTTCTATATGGAGAGGGATATAATAACAAAAGAAATATTACCAACAATGGTTTTAGAAGAAGA